>NZ_MDDT01000038.1:0-17876 GCF_001854815.1 Mesorhizobium sp. LCM 4576 | reverse complement strand
CGACGTCCTTCACCGTCACGGTCGCGGTGTCGCTTGCCGGCGGCGCGGCGGTGCCCTCGTCATCCTGGGCGTTCACCACAACGGTGTTGGTGATGCTGTCGCCCRCATTGTGGGCGCCAATATTGACGTCCGCCGTAAATATCCAGGTCTCGTTACTGTCGACAAGGTAGTCGCCATCGGCGTCGCCACTTACATAGTGCGAGCCATAGGTCTTGCCGGCGACCGAGAAGCCATCCAGCAGGTTAATGTCATCGTCAATACCGGGCGTTGCATTGTCGTCGATCAGTGAGGTCAGCGTCAGTGGATCGGCGGCTCCATCCGCGCTCGTATTTGTTACCTTGTAGGTGTAGGTGACATCGGTGGCCGAGCCTTCGTTGATCGAGGTTGGGTCGGCAGTCTTCTCGATCGCGACCGCTGGGGCGTGGTCGACGCTGTCTTTGGTGATGACGCCCCACTCCTCAAAGCCGCCGTCCGAATCGCTGGGGCTACCGAATGCCGAATAGAGATAGACATAGTCACCGGTCGCCCCGGCGAAGTAGCTGGTCGGGATATAGACGAACAGATCCCCTTGTCCGCTGCCGGCTGGCGCGTCTTTGCCGGCATTCAACTGAACGGTAACGTCACCGTCGGTAGCATTTCCATCTATGTCGTAGAGCAGTTGCTGGCTCTGGAGCGTCGAAAGGCTGGCAATATCTGGATCCGACGCGGAGTAAATCTGCAGCGAGTTGAGCGAAAGCAACGCCCCCGAAGGGCTRTTCGGCTCATTGGCGTCGAGCTTGAAAACGTAATAGTTGTGGCCATCCACGGTCACGACTTGCATGTCGCTCAGCAGAAGCGCGTTGGTGTGCTCCTGTTGGYCGTCATCCAATGGCAGCGGAGTGCCATCGGTGTTGAATCCGCTTTCCGTGCCCTTCGCGCCGAGCACAAGGAACGTATCGTAGTTGCCGGTGCCCGAGTCACCTTGCTGCTCGGCCRCAAAAATCGTGCCGTCGGTCAATGTCTCCTAGGTCGTTCCACTAGTCAGATCAACTATGGTATCGGCCATATTCAACTCCCGTTGCGCCGCAGCGCCCTTTTGGCCGCGCAAGGCGGCGAGTTACCCCATGCCAAAAAGCGCTGAGATCAGCGCCTGAATTCCGTGCGGGAGGAGGATCGGCGTAGCGTCCGACAAGCCGCAACCAACGGCCCCGGCCGGCGAGCAGCGAACACAAAGCGGCTCACGACGGCTGGCGGCTCGACGGTAGCGGCTAAAGCGGCTGTTTATGCCGCGCTGCGTATCCCCTGCCCCAGTAGCGTGGTACTCGTTGTTGCCGGTCGCGGGTTCTTTTCACGCTACTCTATATTAGCATATTATTAACTCTACCGCAGCGTGCGTCAACGGGCAATTCCATGAAGAGTTAATGACAAAAGTCAAACTTATGCGCAAATACGGCCAATCAGCGTAAAGAATACTTGGCGCTATATTAAGTCTTATTTTACCAGGGACCTTTGCGCCGCTCACATCAGACCTCAGGCGCCGGGCTTCGGTCGCTCCCACTCCACAAACGACGGCGATCGCCGAGGCTTTCAGACCACCTTCTTGCCCCGCCTGCCGCCATGCGCGTCCACGGCCTTCTCGACGGCGCGCTTCAATTCGTCCTTGATCTCGACCGTCTCAGCCATCAGCGTCTCGATCTTGAGGAATTCGAGCACGCGGTATTTCGAGACATTCGGCCGGATCAGAATGTCCGGCGGGTGCTGCCTGAGCTTGTTGGCGATGATCGACTGCATCATCAGCTGCGTGGCGCCATACATCAGGTCGACGGTGGTCGGATGCCTGCGCTCGGCCTCGCTCGGCGCGCCGACGACATCGATGGCGATGATGATGTCGGCGTCCTTCTCGATGAGGTCGAAAGGCACGGGATTGTAGATGCCGCCATCGATCAGCACTCGACCCTCGCGCGTCACCGGACGGAAGACCGCCGGGATGGCCGCCGAAGCGGCAAGCGCCGAATGCAGGTCGCCTTCGGTGAACACCGCAAGGCTGTGACCGAAATAATCGGTCGCCGTCACCTTGAGCGGGATCTTCAGCGCCTCGAAAGTCTGCGGGATCGCCTCCGGCAGGAAAGCCTTGAGAATGCGCTCGACGTTGAACTGGCTGACGCGGATGCCGCCCTGCATGGCCTCCGCGATCGTGCCCGGCCGCGAGCGCCACATGCGYGCCGCCACTTCGGCCCGGCTGCCGAGGATCGATCGGGCATAATCGTGGATCTCAACACCCTTCATGCCCGACGCCATGCCGGCGCCCATGATGGCGCCGATCGACGAGCCGGCAATCGCCGCCGGCTTGATGCCAAGCTCGTCGAGAGCCTCGATGATATGGATATGCGCAAGACCGCGCGCGCCGCCGCCGCCGAAGGCCACCCCGAAGGTCGGGCTCATCCCTTGCCGCCTCCCGCAACCAGCACCAGCGGCGGCCCGATCACCATCACCGCGGGGTCGGTCGACAGGAGCTTCTTCGCCGCCRCCTTGACGTCGGCCAGCGTCACCGCGTTGATGAGAGCCGCGCGCCGCTTGATGTAATCGATGCCGAGATTGTCGAGTTGCAGCTCCACCAGCGTCGCGGCGATGGAGCTGGAAGAATCCAGATTGTTGATGGCGTAGGCGCCGATCATGTATTTCTTGGTCGCCGCGAGCTCCTCCTCGGTGGGGCCGTTCTCGGCCATGTCCTTCACCACCTGGCGCACGATCGAAAGCGTTTGGGCCGCGCGGTCGGAACGCGTCGCCGTCGTCACCAGCAGCGCGTTGGAATGCTCGTGATCGACGAGAGCGGAGCTGACGCTATAGGCAAGGCCGCGCTTCTCGCGCACCTGCTCGTAAAGGCGCGAGGTGAATGTCGAGCCGCCGAGAATCTCGTTCATCAGCACGGCGGCGTAAAAATCGGGATCGCTGCGCTTCACGCCCGGCCAGGCAAGCTGCAGGGAGGTCTGCGGCAAGTCGTAATTCACTTCGAGCTGCTGGCCGAGCCTGGGCTTGATGTCGGCAACCGGCGCCAGCGCCTGCTTGTCCGGCAGGTCGCCGAACACCTCGTCAAGCCTGCCGCTCAACGTGGCGGCGTCGATATCGCCCACCACCGTCACATGCAGTCCGCCGCGGGCGAAATTCGCCTTGTGGAAGGCCCTGAGGTCGTCGGCGGTGATGGTGGCGAGGCTGTCTTTGTTGCCTTCGTCCGGCCGCGCATAAGGGTGCTGGCCATAGATCGCGCGCAGCCAGCGCTGCTGGCCGATCGTATTTGGGTCCCGCTCATTGGCGAGGATGCCGGACAGTATCTGGGCGCGGATGCGGTCGATCGGCGCCTGATCGAAGCGCGGGCTGTTCACCGCCAGCTTCAGCAGGCCGAACGCCTCGTCCTTCTGGTCGGACAGCATGCGCATCGAGCCGTAGGTGCCATCGCGCGCCGCCTGAAAACTCATCTCGGCGCCGGCATCGTCGAGCTTCAGTTGAAAGGCCTCGCTGTCGAGGTCGCCGGCGCCCTCGTCGAACAGGCCGGTCATCAGGTTGACCAGGCCCTCCTTGCCGGCAGGGTCCTGCGCCGTGCCGCCGTCGAAGACGAAACGGATCGCAATCAGCGGGATCGAATGGTCTTCCACCAGCCAGGCGGTGACGCCCTTCTTCGACTTCACCTCCTGGATGTTCATCTCGGCGTGCGCGGCAAGCACCGGCAAAAGCAGGAAGAACAGGGCGAAGCAAAGGGTGACGACGGCGCGGTAGATTTTACCTTCTCCCCTTGTGGGAGAAGGTGTCGCCGAAGGCGACGGATGAGGAGTGTTCCAGCGAAGTGAGACGTTGCGTTCCCTGGAGCACCCCTCATCCGTCTCGGCGCTGCGCGCCGATCCACCTTCTCCCACAAGGGGAGAAGGGAAGTTGCTGGCATGTCCCATACTCATCATCAATTCCCCGCCTGCTGCTGCGGCAAGAGATAGCCGGTGGTGGAGCGATCGAGCACCAGGTACCGGGCCGCCACCGCCTTGACCTCATCGGCAGTTACCTTGCGGATGCGGTCCGGCCATTCCTGGACGTCCTTGACGTTGCCGCCGGTGGCAAGCGTCGAGCCATACATGTTGACCATGTCGTCCTGCTTGTCGCGCGCAAAGATCATCGAGCGCACATAGCGGGTCTTGGCCCGCTCCAGCTCATCGTCGCTCACGCCGTCCTTGACGATGCGGGCGATCTCGGCATCGACCGCCGCCTCGACATCGGCAAGCCTGGCGTCGCCGCGCGGGGCGCCATAGACGGTGAAGTTGGTGGCGTCGAGCATGGTGCCTTGGAAGTAGGCGCCGGTCTCGGAAGCGATACCCTGCTTGACGACGAGTTGCTGGTACAGCCTGCTGCGGTTGTCACCGCCGAGAATCTCGGCAAGCAGGTCGAGCGCCTCGGCTTCGCCGGGCCTGGCCGTGTGATAGGACGGCACGACCCATTGCGTCGAAAAGTTCGGCACAGAGACGCGCGCGTCGGTCAGCGTCACCGTGCGCTTCGTGTTCTGCTCGGGCTCGACGGGGCGGATGCGCGGCCTGAGGTCCGGGCCGCGGGCGACTTTGCCGTAGGTCCTTTCGGCCATTGCCTTCACCGCGTCGGGATCGACGTCGCCCGCCACCACCAGCACGGCGTTGTTCGGCCGGTAGTACGCGTTGTAGAAGGCTGTCGCGTCCGGACGGTTCAATTCTTCCATCTCCTGCATCCAACCGATCACCGGAATGCGGTATGGCTGGTTCTGCCAGAGAGTCGCGTCGACCTCCTCGTCGAGCACCGCCTGAGGATTGCTGTCGATGCGCGAGCGGCGCTCCTCGAGGATCACGTCGYGCTCGGTCTTGATGACGTCGTCGGTCAGGATCAGGTTGCGCATGCGATCGGCCTCGAAACCCATCATCTGTTCGAGCGCCGAGGGTGGCACCGTCTCGTGGAAGGCGGTGTAGTCGTAGGAGGTGAAGGCGTTGTTGGAGCCGCCGATCTCGGACACGGCGCGGTCGAACTCGCCGGCGGCATGGTTGGTCGTGGCCTTGAACATCAGGTGCTCGAAGAAATGCGCGATGCCGGATTTGCCGGGCGGCTCGTCGGCGCTGCCGATCTTGTACCAGACCATATGCGTGACGATCGGGGCGCGGTGGTCGGGGATGACGACCACCTCCATACCGTTGTCGAGCAGGAAATCCTTGACCTCGCCGTCGTCGGCAGCGCGAGCCGGAGCCGCGGCGAGCGCCAGCGTGCCGACAAGAAGCGCCGCTCGCAGCCCAATCCCCGTTGGTGTCATCAAGATCTCCGGTTCCGGTTGCGCGACGATAGGCAAGGTTCGCCGGCGAGGCAAAGTGAATTGTTCGGCATTTTCGAGGCGAGGCTAGTTGGCTTCGATGAAGCGGATGACCGTTTCGCCGTAACTGCGCTCGTCCATGACGGAAAAACCGGCGCCCGGTTCGAACGGCGCCGAGGCAGCCTCCTCAACGACGCAGAGCGCGCCAGGCAGAAGCCAGCCGCCGGCCTTGGCCGAGCGCAGCGCGCGCTCGCCGAGCCCTTTGCCATAGGGCGGATCGGCAAAGACCAGCCCGAAGGGCGAGATCGTGCCGGCTTCGCCGAGATGCGTGGCGTCGCGGCGGAAGATCTTGGTGCGGCCGGTGAGGCCATAGGCCTCGACATTCTCGCGGATCAGACCTCGCCCCTCAGTCGATTCCTCGATGAAGAGGCAGTAGGAGGCGTGGCGTGACAGCGCCTCGAGCCCGAGCGCGCCCGTGCCGGCGAAGAGATCGAGCACGCGGCCGCCTTCGAGCTTTTCTGCGTAGCGATGCGCCAGGACGTTGAACACCGCCTCGCGGGTGCGATCGGTGGTCGGGCGGATGGCATTGCTTTTCGGCGTCGCTAGCGGACGCCCGCGGAACTCACCGCCGACGATCCGCATCGCCGCCCCTCTTCGGACCGCGCGGCCTATGACCGCCATCGCCTTCAGGCCGCTCGCCGCGCGGCTTGCCGAACGGCTTTGCGCCTGACTTACCCTTGCCGCCCGGCTTGTAGGACGCCTTGCGCGCCTTCGCCTCGGCGACCCTGGCGGCATCGGCCTCCGCCCTGCCCTTGCCGATCGGCCTGGCGCCCGGCGCCATCCAGACATTGGCCTTGCGCTGGCCCGGCGGGTCGATCGGCCGCTGCTCGCGTGAGGATTTCTTACCGCCTAAGCGGGGCTTGTCGCCGAAACCGCCGCGCGGCTTATCCCCGAAGCCGCCGCGCTCGCCAAACGCCCTATCCGGTTTTGTCGAAAGCTTGCTCAGCGCCTCGTCGCGGCTGCCTTCGCGGCGCTTGCGCGCCTTGATCAGGCCGCCCTCGCCGATCGGTAGGCGGGGGCTGTCACGCGTGAATTTCGGCCTATCAGCTTCTTCGCGGCGCGGACCGCTGCCGCGCACCGGTTTGTTGGAAAACGGCTTCTGGATCTCGGCATCGAAATTGGCGCCGGATTCCTCGATCAGCCGCTCGCCGAGCTGTTCGCGCAGCACGCGGCCCTTGATCTCGAGCACATGGCCTTCCGGCAGATCCTCGAGTTGGAACGGCCCGTAGGAGATGCGGATCAGCCGCGTCACCTCGAGGCCAAGCGCGCCGAGGATGTTCTTCACCTCGCGGTTCTTGCCTTCGCGCAAGCCGAGCGTCAGCCAGGCATTGGTTCCCTGCTCGCGGTCGAGCGAGGCCTCGATCGAGCCGTAGAAGACGCCGTCGACGGCAATACCGTCGCGCAGGCCGGCAAGCGCGCTCTCCTCGACCTTGCCGTGGACGCGCGCGCGGTAGCGCCGCAACCAACCGGTGGCCGGTAGCTCGAGCACGCGCGACAGGCCGCCGTCATTGGTCAAAAGCAGCAAGCCCTCGGTGTTGATGTCGAGCCGGCCGATGGTCATCAGCCGCGGYAGGTCGGATGGCAGCACGTCGAAGACGGTCTTGCGGCCTTCCGGATCGCGGTTGGTGGTGACGACGCCCGCCGGCTTATGGAACAGGAAGAGACGCGTGCGCTCGATGGGCGGAATCTCGGTGCCGTCGAGATGGATGACGTCGTTGGCGCTGACATTGAAGGCGGGCGAGTCCAGCACCTTGCCGTTGACCTTGACGCGGCCCGCCGCGACCAGTTCCTCGGCGTCGCGGCGCGAGGCGATGCCGGCGCGCGCCAGCCGCTTGGCGATGCGCTCACCGCTCTCCGRCATGGCTTCCGAGGGACGCGGTCGTGGCTTGAAGCCGCCTTCCGGTTTTCCGCCGGCTCCGCGTGGACGATCGCTGAAGTCCCGTTTCGGCCGGTCGGCGAAATCGCGTTTGGGACGATCGCCGAACTCGCGCTTGGGGCGGTCGAAACGGCGCTCGCCCCGCTCGCCTTCGGCGGCCGCTGGCCGGTCGCCACGCGCTGTGTAGGGCTCACGGCCCTCACGCTTCTCGAAGGGCGCGCCGTCGCGCGGCGAACCTTTGCGGAACGGCCTGTCGCCACGCTCCCCGCCTTCGTTCAGTTCACCCGGCTTGTAGCTGCGCTTGAAATCGCGGCGCTCGCCTTCGCCGGCCATCGGCCGGTCGCCGCGCGGCGTGTACGGCTTGCCTTCCGGGCGCGGGCCTTTGCGGAAAGGCCTGTCGCCTCGCTCCGCTCCCTCGCCCGTCTCACGCGGCTCGTAGCGCTTGAAGTCGCGCCCGCCTTCGGCGGCCATCGGCCGCTCACGCTTGGCGAACGGCTTCTTGGCGCCGAAACCCGGCTTGCCGCCGCGCTGGCCGGCCGGTTTCGAGCCGCTCTTGCGCGGTCCGCGTGAAGATTTCTTGTCGTCGTCCATTACTTTGCTCGTCTTCGCCTGCTACGGCGCCGCGCGCCCTTTCGGACGCCCAACGCAGGCAGTGTCATTCTTGATTTTGCGCATCCAGTCGCGCGACAAAAACCGATTCCGGTTTTCAAGGTCTCGCGCTAGATAACAGGATCACTCTCGGGTGGCGAGAAGTAATCGGAATGGAAACCGCTTGAAACGACCGGATTTCATGGCCTTGGCGCTCGAAGAGGCCAAGGCGGCGGCGAGCCGCGGCGAAGTGCCGGTCGGCGCTGTTATCGCCAGCGGCAGCACCCTGGTCGCAAAAGCCGGCAACCGTACGCGTGAACTCTCTGACCCGACCGCGCATGCCGAGATGCTGGCGATCCGCGAGGCCTGCCGGAAGCTCACCAGCGAGCGGCTGACGGGCCACGACCTCTATGTGACGCTGGAGCCATGCACGATGTGCGCCGGCGCGATCTCCTTCGCCCGGCTGCGGCGGCTCTATTTCGGCGCTGCCGACGAAAAAGGCGGCGCGGTGATCAACGGCGTGCGCTTCTTCGCCTCGCCCACCTGCCACCACACGCCGGACATCTATCCCGGGCTCGGCGAGAGCGACGCCGCCCTCATCCTCAAGGATTTCTTTCGCGAGAAACGGAATGGCGGTGAATGGTGAAAAATTTGGCGAGCAGTGAGTAGTGGGTAGCTATCTATTCGCTACAGACCCAGCCAGTCGAACCAGCCACCGCTCTTCTTGCCTTCCGCCTGCGCCTTGAGGCGGCGCTCCTTCTTGTACTCGTCCTCGCCAAGCTCGTTCTGCGGCGCCGTCGTGGCAGCCTGGCGATAGGCGAGCGGCGGCTCGCTCAGATATTTGCGAACGGTCGGGTCGCCCTGCTTCTGTTCGGCAAGGTTGCGCTGAATCGCGGCCTTGCGGGCGTCACTGTTGGAATCGTCCGGCGTCCAGCGCGGCGGATGGCTGGAGCCCGATTCGGCCAACGCCTTCTTCACCGCCTCGGGGTCGGTCTGGATGTCCTCGACCGCTTCCGGCTGGTAGTTCGGATCGTTCTGGTGCGCGGTGGCGTCGGCGCGGATGCGGGCGCGGCGCGCCTCCGGCGATTCGGGCCAATCGGCGCTCGCCGTCTCGATGCTTTCCTGCGGCGGCGGCAGGCTTTCCTTTTGCCCCGGGGCAGGCTTCACCAGGTCGGGGCGCGGCTTGTAATCGATCGGAGTGCGGCGCTTCGGCGTGATCGAGGCAGYGCCTGAAACATCGTCGAAGAGCTGCGCGGCCGCCGTCTTGTCGGTTCCGTAGGTGGGCGAGCTCATGCAGCCCGACAGAGCGATGGCCGATACCACAAGCGGCGCCACCAGCGCGGCGCGCGCAAACGTTCTGTCGGTCATGCCAAAAAGTCCCACTCTAACAGCCTTTCGGTCGCCACCGGCCAACGGCACGGTCCCCTTCTTCCCCGCACTTGCGATGGAAATCCGGCGACAATTTGTCTGCCGGAGTGTCGCGTGTTTACCTCAACCACTTGTTAAGGGCAACGCACGGGCGGTTTGAGACCGCCCGGCGTGGCATTTGTGCACCGGCTTATGAACAGGTCTACAGGCGCCCAAGCGCCTTCAGCTCATGCAGCACGGCGGCGTCGCGGGCCGAGACATCAGGGAATTCCGCGTCCTGCCCGACATCGGCGGTGTAACGCCAGGAGCGCGCGCATTTGACCAAGCCGCGATCCTCGGCCTTCTCCACCACCACCGCCACGCCCTTGACGTCGTCGAGCGTGAAGGCGCCTTCCGGCGCCTTGCCGCGGTTGATGACGAGGTCGCTGGTGATCGCCATCTCGGCCATGTCGACATCGGCGATCGCCGTTTCCAGCACCGCATCGTCGATGGTGACCACCGGCACGGCTTCCAACGAGGAGCCAATCAGCTTCTCGGCGCGCGCGATTTCCAGCGCGCCGGTGACGACGCGGCGCACCTGCCTCACCTTGCGCCATTTCTCGGCCAGCGCCTCGTTGCGCCAGTTCCGCGGGATCGCCGGGAACTGATCGAGATGCACCGAGACGGCTTCCGGATGGCGGTCGAGCCAAGCCTCCTCGGTGGTGAAGGGCAGCATCGGCGCGAGCCACTTCACCAGGCATTCGAAGAGGTGACGCACCACCTGGACCRCCGCCCTGCGGCGCAGGCTCGACGGCCCGTCGCAGTACAGCGCATCCTTGCGAATGTCGAAATAGAAGGCCGAAAGCTCCACCACCATGAAGTCGAGCAACGCACGAGTAATGCGCTTGAACTCGAAGGCGTCGTAGCCCTGGCGCACCACCTCGTCCAGTTCGGACAGCCGGTGCAGCATCAGCCGCTCCAGTTCCGGCATCGCCTCGACCGGCACATCCTGGCCGTCGTCATGGGCAAGCGTGCCCAGCATCCAGCGGATCGTGTTCCTGAGCTTGCGGTAGGCGTCGATATTGGTCTGCAGCACGTTCTTGCCGAGCCGCTGGTCCTCCCAATAATCAGTCGTCACCACCCAGAGCCTGAGGATATCGGCGCCGGACTGCTTGATGACATCCTGCGGCACGACGGTGTTGCCGAGCGATTTCGACATCTTGCGGCCTTCCTCGTCCATGGTGAAGCCATGGGTGATGACCGTGTCGTAAGGCGCCCTGCCCCTTGTGCCGCAGCTTTCGAGCAGCGAGGAATGGAACCAGCCGCGATGCTGGTCCGAGCCCTCGAGATAGACGTCGGCCGGCCATTTCAGGTCCGGACGGTCTTCCAGCGTGAAGACATGCGTCGAGCCGGAATCGAACCAGACGTCCAGGATGTCCCTCACCTGATGCCATTTGGACGCATCGTGATTTCCGAGGAAGCGTTCCTTGGCGCCCTCGGCGAACCAGGCGTCGGCGCCTTCCTTTTCGAAAGCGTCCATGATGCGCTGGTTGACGGCCTCGTCCTTCAGCACATTGCCGTCCTCGTCGGCGAAGACCGCGATCGGCACGCCCCAGGCGCGCTGGCGCGACAGCACCCAGTCGGGGCGCTCCTCGATCATGGCGCGGATACGGTTCTGGCCAGCCGCCGGCACGAAGCGCGTGTCGTCGATCGCCTTCAGCGCGCGGCTGCGCAGCGTCGTGCCGTCACCGAGGTCCTTGTCCATATAGACGAACCATTGCGGGGTGTTGCGGAAGATGACCGGCTTCTTCGAGCGCCAGGAATGCGGATAGCTGTGCTTCAGGCGGCCACGCGCGAAGAGCGCGTTGCGCTTGATCAGCTCGTCGATGACCGCCTGGTTGGCGTTGCCCTTCTTGCCGTTGTCGTCGATGACGCGCGCCGCCCCGCCCTCGCGTTCCGGACCGAAGCCCGGCGCGTCCTTGGTGAAGAAGCCCGCATCGTCGACGGTGAAGGGGATCGTGGTATCGACTCCGCGCGCCCTCAGCTCGCTCGCGGCCTCCATCCAGGCGTCGAAGTCCTCGCGGCCGTGGCCGGGCGCGGTGTGCACGAAGCCGGTGCCGGCATCGTCGGTGACGTGCTCGCCGGCAACCATCGGCACCGGGAATTCATAGCCGCCGCCAAGGCCCTTGAAAGGATGTGAAAGCGTAAGCTTCCCAAGCTGTTCCGCCGATACGCTGTGAAGCCGGTTCAGTGTGACCTTGGCCTTGGCTGCGCATTCCTCGGCCAAGGCATCGGCAAAGATCAGCTTCTCGCCGGGCTGCGGGCCGAAAGCGTTCTCGGCCGCCGTCACCTCGTAGAGGCCATAGGCGATGCGCGGCGAATAGCTCACAGCGCGGTTGCCGGGGATCGTCCAGGGCGTGGTCGTCCAGATGACGACATGCGCCTCGACCAGATCGAGCGCGGCCCCATCCAGCGCCGGCGCGGCGCCGGCCACCGGCTGGGCGAGGCTCGCGACCGGGAACTTCACCCAGATCGTGTCGCTCTCGTAATCCTGATACTCAACCTCGGCCTCGGCCAGCGCGGTGCGCTCGACCACGCTCCACATCACGGGCTTCGAGCCGCGGTAGAGCTGGCCGGACATGGCGAACTTCAGCAGCTCGCCGGCGATGCGCGACTCGGCGTGGTAGGCCATCGTCGTATAGGGATTGTCGAAATCGCCGATGACGCCAAGGCGCTGGAACTCTGAGCCTTGCACCTTGATCCAGTTGGCGGCGAAGTCGCGGCATTCCCTGCGGAACTCGTTGACCGGCACTTCGTCCTTGTTCTTGCCTTTGGCGCGGTATTGCTCCTCGATCTTCCATTCGATCGGCAGGCCGTGGCAGTCCCAGCCCGGCACGTAGTTGGCGTCGTAGCCGCGCATCTGGAAGGAGCGGTTGATGACATCCTTGAGGATCTTGTTCAGCGCATGGCCGATATGGATGTTGCCGTTGGCGTAGGGCGGGCCGTCATGCAGCACGAATTTCTCGCGGCCGGCGGCCTCCTCGCGCAGCTTTTTGTAAAGGTCCATGTCCTGCCAGCGCTTGACCAGGCCAGGCTCCTTCTCGGGCAAGCCGGCTCGCATCGGGAAATCCGTCTGCGGCAAATAAAGCGTTTTGGAATAGTCGATCGTCTCAACGGTATCGGTCATTGATCTGCCATCTCAAGGTACCCGACGACAAAAGCCGGGCGTTCAAGTCTTGCTTCGACGCATATCGTTTTCCCAAAACCGAAGCCACCTTCGGGCGATATGCGTTGATGTTCATGAAAAACGCGAGGGGCGCGCGCGAAAATTCCCGGCGGCTCCAGCGGCGCTCAGGCCGCCCGGAACACCGGGCCCGTAATTCGTATCGCGATCGCGAAAAGGCGCGAAAAGCTCGTCATGGCGTGGCTTTTAGCGGATGGYGCGACAGGAATAAAGCGCGGATTYCAAGGCATGAAGCCGCTTTCACGACCTACATCGTGAAATTGAAGCGGTAAGTGGTCGAGACACCGAAGGTCCACTGGTTGCGGTCGCCCCGTTCCTTGACCAGGCTGGAATCGGCAGYCGGCCCCATCAGGCGCGAGTATTCGGTGAAAACGCTTGCCGTCATCGGCTCGGTCACCTTCCAGGTGATCGCGCCGCCGAGGCCCGTCGACCTAAGCCCGCCGCCCGGATGGTACTCGCTCAAGCCCGAAGCAACCGCTTMCTTGGCGTTGACGCCGTAGTAGGCGTCGAAATAGTTGGACGAGGCGAAGGAGACGCGCGGGCCGCCGGAAATGCVCACCGTCGGCGTGATGTCGTAGAAGGCGTCCGCAGCGATGTCCGCGACAAAGCCGTTATGGGCGCGAATGCCGTGCCTGAGCTCCGCCCTCGCCCTTACCCAATCCAGCGGATAGAATTCGAAGAAGCCGCCCACCTCGCCGCCCCAGCGCACCGGATCGAGGCCTTTCAGTTCGTCCTTGCTATCGCGCGAGAATATGAACTTGCCGGTCAAGCCGGCGCGAACGGAACCGTCATCGATCAGCGCCAGCGAGATGTTGTCGTTGCGCGAGGTGAAGCGCGCCTCGGGACCGACCTTGCCGAGCGATATGATCGGCTGGGCGCTGAACATATATTTCTTGCCGCCCTCGAAATTCGGCGCGACGAGGCCGGTGGCGCCCAATGTCAGATACCAGTCGCCGGAAATCCAGCTGCCCTCCCCCGCCTGCGCGGCAGGCGCGGTGACCAGGCCCAAGGCGACAGCCAGAGGAATCTTCCCGACAATACGCATCGTCACCCCTTACGCGAAACGCGCCGGCAGCACTACCCGCCGACGCTCAAGCCATGCCGTGCGTTCGGTAAAATTTGACTTAAAATCGTAACATCGGAACAGACAGGCCAACTAAAGCGCGTCGCGATCTTTCAGATTCGCTCCATGCGCTTTAGGTTTTTGATTTTGCGCATGTCTTTATCCCGGAACCGGTTCCCACTTTCGGGACATGCCTTAGCCAACACGCCGGTTGCGGCGCAAGCTCTCTATCAGATCGCAGGCTGCTTCCAGTCCGCCGGTAAGCGGGTTTGACGCTCCGTAGGCAAGGGCCGCCTGATGCCATTGCGCGCGGACCGCCGGGTCGCCGGCCTTCTGGACCGCTCGCCGCCAGATTTGGGGATCGTCGCGATTGGCCACGACCAGTCCCGCCCCGCTGGCTTCGACATATTTTGCATATCCGCAGGCGTCCGAGGCGATGACCGGCAGGCCGTTCGCGAGCGCCTCGAGGATCACCGTGCCGGTATTTTCCAGGCGCGCCGCGTGCAGCATGAAGTCGCTCGCAACCACGATCGCCGGGATATCTTCCTGGATGCCCAGCAGCGTGACCCGATCCGACATCCCGGATTTGGCGATCAGGCCGCGAAGCCGGATTTCTTCCTCACTGCCCTTTCGAAAACCGGCGACCAGCCAATGTACCCCCGGGAACGGCTGAAGGGCCTTTACCGCCCGATCGAGACCTTTCACCTTCGATTTGTTGGCGATGCTCAAGGCAATGACCGCTTCGCGAGGCAGCTCAAAGCGATCGCGGATCTCATTGCGGTCGCCGGCTTGCAGTTCCGGTCTGCAGCGTCTCGGATCGAGCGTCGGCCCGACGACGTGAATGCGGGATTCCTCAGTTCGCCAGAAGTCGCGGTAAAGCGCCGCCTGCTTTTCGCTGAGCGAAATGATCTGCACGGCGTTGCCGGGGGCAAAGATCATCGATTCGAGATTCTGCTGGCGAATGAAGCGAGGCGAAAACGGCCGCCACCATCCGAGCTTCGAGGCAAAATAAGGCGGGTCGCCGGCATAGTAGATGTCCAGGCCGGCCATCTTGTTGAAACCGACCACACAGTCGAAGTCGCGCCTGGCCGCCAGCACGGTCCTTCCCAGCGCATATTCCGTGCCCGGATTGGAGAGAACCCGTGCCGGATGGACTTTTATCGTCGCCGAACTCTCGACATGACCGACCTGGCGGGTCGTCAGGATCGTCACATTATGACCGCGCGCGATCAGTCGGTCGCTGATATTCAGACAATCCCTCTGCAGACCCCCGTTCATAAACAGGGCAGAGATTGCACAGCAGATTCTCATCACATTTTCCGGAGCGCCGCCCTACCCCCCAAGATTGACGGAGAGAGACTCCGGGTGCGCCCCAGACTTCCCCATTCAAACAAACACAGCGGGCGCTCAAATGTCGGTCGTGTTGAAAACACGAATATGCTGTATATAACCAGTTATCAAGAGACTCGGATGCTTTCGCGTTCGAGCTTTTTCCAAAAATCAGTTGGAGCGTGCGTTCATGCAGATTCCCCCGGTCGATCGCGATTGCCAGGCCGGGTTCGACTGAAAGCCGCCATACCGTGCCAAAGGCCCTGCGCGAATATGAATGGCGGCAATGGCTGAGGCTGCAGCCGCTGCTGCACGCCATCAAGACTGCCCGTTACCGGAGAATCGACCAGAGGTTCGTGCACCAACCGGTCGAGGGTGACGATGTCCCGGCCATCCGCGATGCCGCCCGCGGCCGCCATGTCCTGCTTACTGTTGCCTTCGACGATCCTCGGTGCCTGGACCTGCAATTGCGGCTGACGGAAGGACTTRTCCGCCACGATCTCCACATCGTCGCCGACAACAGCGTCAGCGATGCTTCCGCGGACGAGAACAGGCGGGTTTGYGCGAACCGTGGCGCCGCCTATGTCAGGCTGCCGGCCAATCCGTGGACTGTGAAAAACCCGAGCCGGTCGCACGGCGCGGCGCTCAACTGGATGTGGCGCAATGTGCTTGAGCCTGCCGCACCGGCCGCATTCGGATTCCTCGACCAGGACCTTTTCCCGACGCAGCCATGCGACCCCTTCGAACCTCTTGAAGCCACGGCTTTTTACGGCGACCTGCGCTGGGCCGGCGCGCGATGGTTTTTGTGGGCCGGCTATTGTTTCTTTCGCTTCGACGCCGTCGGCCGAGAGCCTCTCGATTTCGGGCTCGACTGGTTCGCCGGCCTCGACACCGGCGGAGCCAATTGGGAGGTGCTCTATCGGCATGTGGACCCGAACACGGTGCCGCAACGGCCGATAACCGCATTCGCCGCCTTGCCCGGGATTGAGCTCAGGCAGGCCTATTGCGAATGGCGGGGAAGCTGGCTTCATGAAGTCGGCCTCGACGGCGACCTGTCGCTGAAGGCGAAAAAGCGCGAAGCGGTCCTTAGGCTGCTCGCCCCGGCCATCGAGATCTCGCTCGGATCGGCCAGACAAGAAAATTGACAGTCGACAGATGTCGGAACTTTGGAATTGGAATTCTGAAACCAGGCTGCCGATATCCGGCAATTCAACGGCCGTTCGATCCGGCCGGTCATCGCAAGGGCCATTCCATTGCCGACAGTAAGCGTGATCATTCCAGTGAAAGACGGTGCGCAATATGTCGGCGAGGCCCTGCAAAGCATCCTGGACCAGGATCTGACGGATATCGAAGTCATCGTCGTCGACGATGGATCTTGCGATGACAGCGCCGCGATCGCGACGTCGATCGGCGACTGTGACGGCCGGGTCAGAGTTGTCGCCAACAGCGGCAAGGGGATCGTCGATGCGCTGAACATGGGGATTGCACTCGCGCGGGCCCCTCTTGTGGCGCGCATGGATTGCGACGATGTCTCGCTGCCCGACAGGTTGCGCCTGCAGGTGGCGTGTTTCGAAGCGGATGCCGATTTGCAGCTGCTCGGTACGGCGGGGTTGCAGATCGACCGGGACGGGAAGCTGTTGAGGCCGATCGGCGTGCCTACCGGCAACGACCCATTGYGGGAAGCGCTCGCCAGATACAATCCCATGCTTCACCCGACGGTGATGTTCCGGACCGAGGCCGTCCGGCGCGCGGGAGGCTACCGCCACGCGTTCACCTATGCCGAAGACTATGATCTATGGCTGCGGCTTTCCGAGACGGGAAAACTGGCCAATATGGCAATCCCGCTCGTAAAGCTGAGATCGCATCCGGGACAAGTATCGCGCGTGAAGCAGGACCAGCAAAAGGCGGCCGCGGCATTGGCCAGGCAGTCGGCGCTGTTGCGCCGCTATCGCGGCGAGCCGTTCGACGCGAACGGCCGACCCGCGCAGGCCATCGCAGGTTTTCTGGCATGGCGCGCCGCCACGGGGGCCGGCGTCTCAAGACTGGAAAGACGCGACATCGAGTTGCTGTTGCGAACCGCGGGCATACCCATCGCCGTCACGTGCAAGCTGCTGTTGCTCGCGGCTGTCGGCGCCCCCTCTTTCAGGACGCTCGCACTCGGACCTCGACTGGCCTGGCGCAGGATGATCGCGCGGCCGAACTGATGCGACCCAGCGGATGCGACCTGTCGTCGATCTCACGAGCATGGYGCGATACTCGGATCCGGCCGCCCTGGTCCGCGTGCAGCGGCATCACAGCGCGGCCGCGGCGGAGGTCATGGACAACCGGCCGCCCACGGCCCGGTCCCGCGTTGCTGGACGGCCATTGCCATTCAGTTTAGCTTCCTTTCGCCGCACGATCGGCGGTGAATTTCGAGGGAGATGAAACCATGACTCTGCCAAGCGACGCTCTCAGGGACGCGATCGGCCAGACGCGGGACAAGTGGGGATGGTTCGTGGCGCTTGGCGTGTTGCTGCTGATCTTCGGCGGCATCGCTTTCGGCAATTTGTTCATCGCCACCGTCGCCTCGGTCTATGTCGTCGGCTGGCTGATGCTGATGGCCGGCATCATCGAGATCATCCATGCCTTCGGGGTCAAGACGTGGGGGCGTTTCTTCTACTGGCTGTTGAGCGGCCTGCTCTACGCCGTCGCCGGCTTCTTCGCCTTCGACAATCCGCTGCTCGCCTCGGCGGTGCTGACGCTGCTGTTGGCCATCGCGCTTGTCGCTTCCGGGCTTTTGCGGTCCTGGGTGGCCTTCAGTCACCGGCCGCAGCAAGGCTGGGGATGGCTGCTCGCGGCCGGCATCATCACCATTCTGCTCGGCCTGATGATCGCCATGGGCTGGCCGGTGAACAGCCTCTGGGTGCTTGGCATATTCCTGGCGATCGACCTTGTGTTCCAGGGTTGGAGCTTCATCGCCATCGGGCTGGCGCTGAAGCGGTAAGCCTCCCTCAGTCGACGTTGAGCAGGACAACGGTCCTCACCATAGATTTATCTTCATTAGAGCCGGATGAGATTTATGGGAGTCGTGGGATTCCCAAATCAG
>NZ_MDDT01000037.1:0-77914 GCF_001854815.1 Mesorhizobium sp. LCM 4576 | reverse complement strand
GCGGCTCGAACAGGARATCACCAGACAAGGAAGGCAGACGTCCGAGCTCTGGGAAAGAGGCGCGGACTGGCCGTCATTCGGCGAGGCCGAGATCGCGTGGCAGYGCGAGCTRGTCGGGCAAATGAAGTCGTCGATCGCGGCTCTGAAGCAGTTCGTTCCGATCACCTCGGTCGTCCTGTCCTCCTACGCGCCCCAGGCGGTCTGCAAGGCGATCTGCCGGGAACTCGAGCAGGYCATGCCGGGCATAGCCGCCATAGCCGGCAACATCGAGCGTTCGCCCAAGGCGGTGGGCGCGGCGGGCCTGCCCTTCAGCTCGCGGTTCATGGTGGAGTAACATTTATCGTCACCGCGTCTCGCTACCTGGCGGCAACACCTGCAGGTGATATCGGGCCGGCGGTGCGGCCGCTTGACGTCGCCCGCCCAGTCGGCCCGGTCAGCCCGGGATAATTTCGTAGTGAAGGATCTGGGYGTCGCCGAGGGACGATCTGCGTCCAGGCGAGATAACGCCGGAGCCGAAGAGGAGGATATCCTCGCGGCGCACGAATACTTCATCGCCGGGCCCCATCGACACAAATGTGCCCGACGAGCTTCGCTCGACAAGCCTGGCCTTGCCATTCGAAATGGTGAAGGTTGCGTGGTGTCTTGAGACCCAGGGCCGCTGGACGACGATATCGCATTCCGGCGATCGGCCGATCGTCACCAGTTCGTTGTTTCGGCAGGGTCGCACCTGATCTCCATAGCGGATGACCAGATTGATCTGCGGCGGGGCGAAACGCCTCTCGACAAAAGTGCCACGGCTGGCGACGTGCGTGGCGGGGGTCCCATCGTCGCCCCCCAGAGTATACACATCGAAGAGTTCCTGCTTTCCCTTGAAGGCCATTTTGTCGAGGAGCCGCAAGCTACCGCGGCTGCCCGCGGAAAGGGCTTCGAAGAAGCTCTGGCTGATCAGGACCTCCCCGGGGTTGGCCGTGGTGGACAACCGCGCGGTGACATTGACAACGTCGCCGAATACCGCGCCCCGCGCGCGAATGACCGCCCCGAAATGCAATCCGATCCGGGYGATCAAGGGCTCTTTCGTCAATTCGCTGCCAATCTGGCAGACGGCCCTCAACGCCGCCTCCGGTGTCTCGAACAGGCTGAGCACGTCATCGCCCTTCGAGTAGATGAAGTCGCCGCCGTGCTGGGCGACGATCCCGCGTATCGCGTCGAGACAATCCGAGACCTGACGCAGGGCGGCATCGTCGCCGATGCGCTCATAGAGCGGCACGCTGCCCACGACATCGGCCAAGAGGACTGCGGCCAGAAGTCTTTCCTGATCCATCGACTCGTATCCGCCCCGGAACGCAGCGTGTATAACATACCAAAGTCGACCGTGACTTATCACTTGTACGCCAAGGGGCCGGCGCAACCGGGGCAGATGTTTCGGCGCGATTAGGGCCGATAAAGACGTTTCCTTTCCCTAGCCTGGGCTGCCGGCCGCCGGATTGGCGATGATCGCCGCGCGGAAACGCGCGACGAAATCGTCCAGCGCCGGGCGTTCGGCGTCCGAGATCGCCCAGTAGGAGAAGGCATCGTCCGTCCAATGCACCAGGAGGAAGCCCCCTGCCGAGAGGTCGTCCGCCACCGGCACCGATTTGGCCTCGTTCTGCCGGGGCTCGGCCACCAGCGTGATCAGATGCTCGTGATGGCGGTAGACCAGCGCCGGCATCGGCTTGTCGCCGATCACCTCGACGCGGCCGCCGATCAGCGCATAACCGTCCTTGGCCATGTCGGGCGCCGCCGGCGACACGCCGATGCGGCCGTCGAGCCACGGCTTCACCGTATGGCGGTCGGACGAGACGATGTCGACCGGCGTCGCCGCCAGCAGGCTGCGGCGATGGCCGTTGGCGACCGCGACCGCGAAACTGTCGGACCCGTTGTCCGCCGTCGTCAGCCACTGCGTCGCGCCGCTGGCGAGAACAGCCGTCAGCGYGATCGAGGCCGCCATCTGGCGCCAGTCGAAGGAGTTGAACCAGCGTGCCGCGCGCGGCCGCATGGCGATCACATTGCCTTGCTGCTGTTGCGCGGATTGCTGAGGTCCCGCCGTCACGGCTACGGGCTGGGTTACGTCGTCCTCCTCGGCGCCTTTGACCTCGGCGATGGCCRCGATGCGCGCCAGGAAATCGTCGCTCACGACGGGGCGCTGCACGTTGGCGAGAGCGCCGCGCAGCGCCACCAGGCGCGCATGTTCGGCGGCAAGCTCCGGATCGGCGGCCATGCGCCGCTCGACCGCCAAAGCGGCCGCGGCGTCGAGCTCGCCATCGACAAGAGCGTGGATCATTAGCTTCATATCCTGCGGGTCTTGCGGCAATCCATCCTCATGCGGGCTAATTTCATGCGGGCTCATGGCGCCCTCCAAGTTCCGTCATCAACAGGCCGCGGGCCCGCGCCAGGCGCGACATCACCGTGCCTTGCGGCACGCCGAGCATGGTGGCGATCTCGCGGTAGCTGAGACCGTTGATGTCGCGCAGCACCACCGTTTCGCGGAAGGCTTGCGGCAGCCTGGCGATCGCCGCTTCAACCGCCGCCGAATTCGCCTTGGCGATCAGTRCAGCCTCCGGGCTGTCGGCATCGGAGTCGGGCGGCGGCGAGACGTCGTCGAGATCGGCGAGGTCGCCGACCGCCACCACGCTGCGCGGACGGTTCTTCGCCATCCATGTGTAGGAGGCGTTGCGCACGATGGTGAGCAGCCACGCGCGGGGGTTTCCCCCGGCGAACCCGGCAATACCCGCATGCGCCTTGAGGCAGGCCTCCTGCACGACATCCTCGGCATCGGCTGTGTTGCCGGTCAGCCAGCGGGCGAGCGACAGCGCATCGCCGAGGTGCGGCAGCACCACCTCGGCAAAACGCGCGGCMAGCATCTTTTCGCTCAACACCGTCCCGCCGTCGGGCGCTYCCGCCATGGGTCTGCCGCCGCCCTCAGCGGGAGGCGACGATCTGTCCCTGCTCGTGCGGGTGAAGATCGCGACCGCAGGCGATGGYGCCTGCTTCGAGGGAGGAGAAGGCATTGGTGTCACCGGAGTCAAGTGTCTCGGAAGCAAGGGGCGCCTCGGAAGGGGACGGCGCATCGCTGGCTGCAACGGGGTGCTCGCCGTCATGGTCGTGGATCTCGATGGTTGCGATCGGCACGGGTCAGGGCCGGCGGCGGGGCGGTATCGCCCAGAACAGGTGCGCCCAGCTCCAGCGCTCCAAAGGCCGGCGCCGGCTGAGGCCTTCGCCCCCTTCAGCCCGTGCGTATTTGTCTTCGTGCCGCTTCATGATGGTCTCCTGCTGTTGCGCACAAACGGCGCATGCCCTGGAGACCGGCAGACCGGGCCGTTTATTCCCGGCCGGTCGGCTTTTTCGTTCACGCTAACGTGATTGCAATGGCGTGCGGGCCTACAGCGCCTGCAGCGCAAGCCCCGCCAACGCCGCCCCCGCCAGCGTCGGCAGCATGCCGAGTTTCAGCCTGAACATGGCGACCATCGCAGCCGCCGAGAGCAGCGCGGCGCGCCAGTCGAGCGAGGGCAGGACCGGCACCTCCACGCCCCAGCCGACGCTTGCGACCTTGCCGAAAACGACATGCAGCGCGAACCACAGCGCAAGGTTCATGATCACGCCGACGACCGCCGCGGTGATCGCGCCCAGCGCCGCCGCCAGTGCCTTATTCTGCCGGAGCTGCTCGATGTAAGGCGCGCCCAGAAATATCCAGAAGAAGCAGGGGACGAAAGTGACCCAGAGCGTCAGCGCCGACCCGAGCGATCCGGCGAGCAGAGGGCTGATCGCGCCGGCATGACGATAGGCGGCGGCGAAGCCGACGAACTGCAGCACCAGGATCAGCGGTCCGGGCGTCGTTTCGGCAAGCCCCAGCCCGTCGACCATCTGTCCGGGCGAAAGCCAGCCGAACGAGGTGACCGCCGCCTGCGCCACATAGGCGAGCACCGCATAGGCGCCGCCGAAGGTGACGACGGCCATCAGGCTGAAGAAGCCGCCGATCTGGGCCCACACGCTGCCTGACCCCGCCAGCAAGGCGATCAGCGCCACCGGCCCCAGCCAGAGCGGCAGCCAGATGGCGACGGTGCGGATGGCATGCCACCGTGACGGCACGGTGTGGCCGAGTTCGCCGCGCTCGAACATCAGGTCGACCACGCCTTTGTTGTCGGCGGCGCTGCCCTTGCCATGTGCCGAGCCGGAAAACAGCCGTGGCGCAAATCGATTGCCGATCCAGCCGATGAGGCCTGCCGCAAGCACGATCAGCGGGAACGGCAGCTTCACGACATAGATGGCCAGGAAGGCCGCCACGGCGATCGCCACCATCGCACGGTTCTTCAGCGCCCGCTTGCCGATGCGGATCACCGCCTCGACGACGACGGCCAGCACCGCCGCCTTGACGCCGAAGAACAGCGCTTCGACGACCGGCGCATCGTTGTAGAGCATGTAGAAGCTGCTCAGGCCAAGCATAACCAGCGCGCCGGGCAGCACGAACAGGATGCCGGCGACCAGCCCGCCTGCCGTGCGATGCAGCAGCCAGCCGATATAGACGGCAAGCTGCTGCGCCTYGGGGCCAGGCAGAAGCATGCAGTAGTTGAGCGCRTGCAGGAAACGCTCCTCGCCGATCCAGCGGCGATCCTCGACCAGTTCCTTGTGCATCAGCGCGRTCTGTCCGGCCGGCCCGCCGAAGGAGAGCAGCCCGATCCTGGCCCAGAGCCGCGTCGCTTCGCGGAAGCTTGGCATGGCCGGGGCCTCGGCCGGCCGCGCGGCCCCACCTTTGGCAAGCACGGTCATGGGGTCTTGCCTCCGATCGGCCAGTTATGCGTCTCGTCGGTCGCGTCGCGGCACCAGCGGAAGAAGGCATCGTAGAAGAGCATGCCGGCTTCGAGCTGTTCGAGGTCGTCGCGAAACATGCGCGACAGGCCGAGCGAGGCGGCAAGGAACCCGGCCGCCTGCGGCACAAGGTCGAGGCGCGCCGTGTCCGCCCCGCGCACGATCAGCGCCAGGCGATCCAGCGCTTCGACGCGCAGGCCCAATTCCTCGATCATCGTGTCGAAAGTGCAGCGATCGGCGCGATGGCTCCAGAACACGCCTTCGATGTCGAAAGGAACCGCAGCGAAGCGGTCCGCCACAAGAGGCACTTCGGCCGGATCGACGAACAGGAACACCGCCTTGGGATCGACGAAGCGGCGGATCAGCCAGGGGCAGGCGATGCGGTCGACCTTCGGCCGCGACCGTGTGACCCAGACCGTACGCCCCTTTTCGTCGCGCGGCGGGATCGCGCCGGCGCGGACCAACGGCGCTTTGGCGGCAGCCCAGGCCTCGAAGCCGCCTTCCAGCGACTCCGCCGCGATGCCTTCATGACGCAGCCATGCGGCAACGCCTTGCGAGAGCTTCTGCCCCCTCTGGCAGATCACGACGACCTTGCGCCCGGAAAATTCCGCAGCCCAGGTCGAGACAGTTCTGAAATCGCGCCGGCAAGACGCCGGCAGCAGACGCGGGTCGGCTTCATAATCCTCGTCGGTGCGCACATCGACCAGGCAAGGCGCGTCGGGCAAGCCGATGAGACGGGCAAGCTGCGGAACGGTGATTGCGGTTGTTGATGGCATGGCGTCCACCTCCTGAACAGAGAGAGTCTGGACGCGATCGTTGGGCTGACGCCTCACGGGGTCGTCGCGGGGAACCCCTTGCGGGAATGCTGGAACGGTCCCCCGCGATTGTCAAGAATTCAAATTGCCAGGGCGGGAACTCCGCGCTTTACCGGAAGCGGCCGGTGGCTTTACTGCGCCGTCCAGCCGCCATCCATCGGCAGGGTCGTGCCGGTGATCTGCTTGGCCGCGTCGCTGCACAGGAACAGCGCAAGCGCGGCAAGCTCCTCGACGGTGACGAATTCCTTGGTCGGCTGCGCCGCCAGAAGCACGTCGTGCTTGACCTGCTCCTCGGTCATGCCGCGCGCCTTCATCGTGTCGGGGATCTGCTTTTCGACCAGCGGCGTCCAGACATAGCCGGGCGCGATCGCATTCACGGTGATGCCGTTTTGCGCGACTTCCAGCGCCACCGTCTTGGTCAGGCCGGCAATGCCGTGCTTGGCCGAGACATAGGCCGACTTGAACGGCGAGGCGACCAGCGCATGCGCCGAGGCCGTGTTGATGATGCGGCCCCATTTTCGGCTCTTCATGCCGGGCACCGCCGCCTTGATGGCGTAGAAGGCGGCCAGAAGGTTGATGCGGATAATGGCTTCCCACTTGTCGTCGGGAAATTCCTCGATCGGCGCGACATGCTGGATGCCGGCATTGTTGACCAGGATGTCGAGGCTGCCGAACGCCTGCTCGGCCTCGTGGATCATGGCGGTGACGGCGGCGCCGTCCATCATGTTGGCGCCCGAGTAGCGGCACTTGACGCCGAAGTCCTTCTCGATGCCGGCCCGCTCCTGCTCGATCCCCGCGGCGTCGCCCAGGCCGTTGATGGTGACGTTGGCGCCTTCGGCGGCGAAGGCGCGCGCGATTGCGAGGCCGATACCGCTGGTCGAACCGGTKACGAGCGCATTCTTCGAAGACAGGGAACCCATGGGAGATCTCGCGACAGGAGGACAGGAGGGAAGAGTATGAAGGCAGACAACCCGGAAGGCACACGATTTGTGCGCCGCAGCATCACAATGCCACACCCATATGTCGGCGCTGTTACAGCGCCGTGACTGCGTTTGCCGGCTCCAGGAAGCGCCGTCCTGGCGCTGACACGGCACTGTCATGCTGCCATGCAACATATTTGCCAGCGCATTCGCGCGGGGTCATTTCAAACCTGTTTTGGGGCACCAGCCATGGAAATCGCCGACGTCGTGAAGCGCGCCAATGCGATGCCGCTCACCAACCCGTCCTTCCCGCCCGGCCCTTATCGTTTCTTCGACCGCGAATACATCATCATCACCTACCGCACGACGCGCGAGGCGCTGGAGGCGGTCGTCCCGGCGCCGCTCGAGATCGACGAGCCGCTGGTCAAATACGAGTTCATCCGCATGCCGGACTCGACCGGCTTCGGCGATTATACCGAGACCGGCCAGGTCATTCCGGTGCGCTACAAGGGCCAGCACGGCGGCTATGTGCACTCCATGTATCTCGACGACGACGCGCCGATCGCCGGCGGCCGCGAGCTCTGGGGTTTCCCGAAGAAGCTCGCCAGCCCCAAGATCGTGCATGAGGGCGAGGTGGTGGTCGGCACGCTGCATTACGGCAGCGTGCTCTGCGCCACCGGCACCATGGGCTACAAGCACCGCGAGGCCGATCACGACCAGGTGCTGGCCTCGCTCGCCGCGCCCAATTTCCTCATCAAGATCATCCCGCATGTCGACGGCAGCCCGCGCATCTGCGAGCTGGTCCGCTACTATCTCACCGACGTCACGCTGAAGGAGGCCTGGACGGCGCCCGCCGCGCTCGACCTGCGCCCGCATGTCATGGCCGATGTCGCCAAGCTGCCTGTGCTCGACATCGTCTCGGCCGTTCACTTCACCRCCGACCTGACGCTCGGACTCGGCGAGGTCGTGCATGATTATCTCGCCGACCACGGCCGATCGGCTGCCGGCGCGAAGGAGTTGGAGAAAGCCGGTGCTTGAGCGTACCCGCAACAAGGCGGTTGCCGCCACCATCCAGGAAATCACCGCGCAATATGACCGCATCGCCCTGGTCTTCCAGGGCGGCGGCGCGCTCGGCGCCTATCAGGCCGGCGTCTATCAGGCGCTTGCCGACGCCGGCTGCGAGCCGACCTGGCTTTCCGGCGTCTCGATCGGCGCCATCAACGCCTCGATCATCGCCGGCAACGAGCCGAGCCGCCGCCTGCAGCGGCTGGAGCAGTTCTGGCAGACGATCTCGGGCCGCAAGATCTGGGCCTATACGCCCGAAGGCGACGTGTATCGCGATATCCGCAACCAGACCTCGTCATTGATGACGATGACCATGGGCCAGCCCGGCTTCTTCAAGCCGCGCAGCCCCAACCCCTGGTTCCAGCTCTCGGGCGCGGAAGGCGCCACCAGCTTCTACGACACCGCCGAGCTCAAGGACACGCTGGAAAGCCTGATCGACTTCGACGTYCTGAACGACGGCAAGAAGCGGCTGAGCGTCGGCGCGGTCAATGTCAGGACCGGCAATTTCGTCTATTTCGACACCGACAAGGTGCGCATCGGACCTGAGCACATCATGGCGAGCGGCGCGCTGCCGCCGGCCTTCCCCTCGATCCGCATCGAGGGCGAGTATTACTGGGATGGCGGCATCGTCTCCAACACGCCGCTGCAATATCTGCTCGACCAGGAGGAGGACCGCTCCTCGCTGGTGTTCCAGGTCGACCTGTTCAGYGCTCGCGGCGTGCTGCCGCGCGGCATGGCCGACGTCCTGTCGCGCCACAAGGACATCATGTATTCCAGCCGCACGCGCCAGAACACCGACAACTTCCAGCGCATCCATGCGCTCAAGATGAAGCTGCTCGACGCGTTGAAGYGCGTGCCGCCGGACCAGCTCAAGGACGGTGAGAAGGAGCTGATGGCCGACTATTCCGACGCCGGCGTGGTCAACATCGTCCACCTGATCTACCAGCACAARGGCTATGAAGGCCACGCCAAGGACTATGAGTTTTCCGGCACCTCGATGCGCGAGCACTGGGAGATGGGCCTGGAAGACACCGAGCGCACCCTGCGCCACAAGAAATGGCTGATGCTGCCCGACAACGCCGACGGCGTCACCATCCACGACCTGCACCGCGAAGACCCGACGTAAGGTCCGCGACGGGCCGTTCCATCGACAGGCACCCCTCGTCGAGTTCCGTCACACACCCCTCTGTCCTGCCGGACATCTCCCCCGCAAAGGGGGAGATCGGATGTTGCGCGGCATTCGCCAATTGTCGACGTCGAAAGGGGGTGCAGCGCCTGAGCTGCCAATCTCCCCCTTGCGGGGGRGATGGCCGGCAGGACAGAGGGGGGTGCTGTCCCGCCAGCGTTTTGAGGGTGGGCATCAAACAAAAGGCAGCGCCGGCGACCGGCGCTGCCTTGTTTGGAAACGCTTCCGCCGCTCAGAACACCTGGCGGAAGATCACGAACAGCACGAAGGCCAGCGCGATCGAGCAGGGCAGCGTCAGCACCCAGGCCAGCAGAAGGTTGCGCACGGTCGACCACTGCAGCCCGGAGCCGTTGGCCGYCATCGTGCCGGCGACGCCGGACGACAGGACATGCGTGGTCGAGACCGGCAGGCCGAGGCGGTCGGCCATGCCGATGGTGATCATCGCCACCAGCTCGGCGGCGGCGCCCTGGCCATAGGTCAGGTGGCTCTTGCCGATCTTCTCGCCAACGGTGACGACGATGCGCTTCCAGCCGACCATGGTGCCGAGCCCGAGCGCCAGCGCCACGGCGATCTTCACCCACAGCGGAATGAACTTCGTCGCGTTGTCGACCGCCTTGTGGTAGTCGGTGACCGCCTTCAAATCGGCGTCCTGCATCGGCAGCAGTTTCTTCTTGTCGATCAGCTTCAGCGCTTCGCCGATCAGGTAGATGTCGTTGCGCGCGTTGCTGACCAGATCGGTCGGCACCTTCTCCACCGTGGGATAAGGACCAAGCTCGGCAGTGGTGTTGTGGATGTAGGTCTGCAGCGCGAGCGTGGTCTGATCATTCCAGGACTTGCTGCGCACGGCTTCCTGCACGGCCGCCTTGGCGGCATTGGCATCCGCGACGGTGACGCCGGGCTTGACGTATTTGCCCAGCGCCTGTTCGACGGCGACCGATGCCGATTTGTAGGCGTCGAGATAGTTGATATCGGGCGTGCGGTTGAGCGCGTAAGCCGTCGGCACCACGCCGATCAGGATCAGCATGATCAGGCCCATGCCTTTCTGGCCGTCATTGGAGCCATGCGCGAAGCTGACGCCGGTGCAGGTGAAGATCAGCAGCGCGCGGATCCACCATGGCGGCGGCGTGTTGCCCTTCGGCGCCTCGTAGAGCGCCGGGTTGCGCACCAGGAGCTTCATGGCATAGAGCAGCGCCGCGGCAGCGAAGAAGCCGACGATCGGCGAAACCAAAAGGGTGGTGCCGACATTGGTCGCCTGACCCCAATCGACCCCGCTCGTGGCGCTTCCCGCCGGAGCCATGAACTGGTTGGCGAGGCCGACGCCGATGATCGAGCCGACCATCGTGTGCGAGCTCGAGGCCGGCAGGCCAAGGAACCAGGTGCCGAGGTTCCACAGGATGGCGGCGACCAGAAGCGCGAACACCATGGCGAAGCCGGACGACGAGCCGACCTGCAGGATGAGCTCGACCGGCAGCAGCGACAGGATGCCGAACGCCACCGCGCCGCTAGAGGTCAACACGCCGAGGAAGTTGAAGACGCCGGACCACATGACCGCGAATTCGGCCGGCAGAGAACGCGTGTAGATGACGGTGGCGACCGCGTTGGCGGTGTCGTGAAAGCCGTTGACGAACTCGAAGCCGAGCGCGATCAGAAGCGCGATGCCGAGCAGGATCCACGGCACCGTCTTGGCGATGGCCAKATCCTGGCTGAGCGCATAGCCGACATAGATGATGCCGACGAGCACCAGCACGCCGAAAGCCGGCAGGAACCATTTGGCCCCGCCCGATTGTTCTAGGGGATGATCCGGTCTCGGGATCCCCGCCTCACTGGAAACTGCGTCCACCATTGTCCCACTCCATTTGCATTGCAGYAAAGAACCGGGAAGGACGCTATGTCCGTAGGATGAAGCTGGTGTGACGCTCTTAACCGTTTGGTCACCACCAAACAGTTTGGTCACCACCAAACAGTTTGGCCACTRCCAAACAGTTTGGTGGCTATCCGGCTATCTTCAGGAGCGAGGACACAAGCAGCTTGTGCTCGTCTTCCGAAAGCACGTCTGAATCGAACAGATTCATGCTGCGCATCCCCTCGATGGCGAGAAAGCAGACCAGCAGCGAGCCGAGGTCCTGCGTCTCCCCCTTCAGCCGTTCGAACAGCTGGTGTTTGAAGGCCTTTATCGGCGTCAGGAAATCGGGATCCTCCGCGATCGCCGAGAATATCCAGGACGCCGACGGTTTCGGCTGCTCGCAGTCGTCGGCCGACAGCTTGATATAGGCCGAGAGCACGCTTTCGTGGCCGGCCTCGGCGGCGCGTGCGTCCAGCGCCTTCTGGAAGTCGCTGAGATAGCTTTCGACCAGCCCCTGCATCAGCTTGGCCTTGGTCGGGAAATTGTAGAGCAGCCCGCCCTTCGATACCCCGGCGCGGCTGGCGACCGCATCGAGCGACAGGCTTCCCGGGCCTGCCTCGCGCGCAACGTCGGCGGCGGCGGCAAGTATCTTTTCGCGYGAGTTTGCCCTGGGTACTCTCATCGCGCCTCCCCCTACATTAGCCTAGGCGGAATTGACAAGACCGTCCAGCCGGTACAGTAAGGCGCGCCATTTGAAATCGGGACCTGTCGTCGATATGTGTCCCGGCATCGATTGATTTGCCGGTTGCCGGCTCGAGGGGACCATCCGTGAAGCGCTTTTTCATCATCGCCGGATTCTTGCTGCTGCTCGCCTTGGTGTGCGTCGGCATCGTTGGCTTCAACTTCATGCGCGACGCCGGCATCAAGCAATTTTTTGCCACCATGAAGCCGCCGGCCGCTACGGTCTCGACCGTGATCGTCAAACCGGCTGAGTGGACGCCCGGCGTCGAGGCGATCGGTACCGTCAATGCTGTGCGCGGCGTCGACCTTACCGTCGAGACCAGCGGCATCGTCAAGGACATCCTCTTCCACGCCAACCAGAAGGTTGCCGCCGACGCGGTGCTCCTGCAACTGGACGACGCGGTCGAGAAGGCCGATCTGGTGGCGCAGAAGGCGCAGGCCGCCTCGGACCAGGCGGCGCTGACGCGCGCGATCGAATTGCAGCGGCGCGGCGTCGGCACGGATGCGACGCTCGACGCCGCGCGCGCCGCGGCGGACGCCTCGGCCGCGCAGGTCAACAAGCTGCAGGCGGTGCTCGACCAGAAGCAGTTGTCCGCGCCCTTCGGCGGCACGGTCGGCATTCCGCGGATCGATATCGGCCAGTATCTGGCCCCCGGCAACTCGGTCGTGACGATCCAGGACCTGGACACGATGCGGGTCGACTTCACGGTTCCCGAACAGCAGTTGCCGCTGCTCAAGATCGGCCAGACCATCAAGCTCGGCAGCAGCCTCGCCGACATGTCATTTGCCGGCTCCATCCGCGGCATCGATCCCAAGATCGACCCCGCGAGCCGGCTGGTCTCGATCCGCGGCGAGGTCGCCAATCCCGAAGGCAAGCTGACGCCCGGCCAGTTCGTCCAGCTTCGCGTCGAGCTGCCGCAGGAAAACAACGTCATCTCCGTGCCGCAGACGGCGGTGACGACGAGCCTCTATGGCGATTATGTCTTCGTGGTCCAGCCGGCCAAGCCCGCCCAGGGTGCCGCTGCCGCGCCGGCGAAGCCGGATGAGCAGAAGGCCGGCGCCGATAAGGCATCCGGCGACACCGCCAAGCCCGCCGACGGCGCCTCGAAGCCGGCCGACACAAAGCCGGCCGATAAGGCGGCCGGCGACGCCGCCAAGCCGGCCGAGGCCGCGCAGCAGCCGGCGCTCACCATCTCGCAGGTGTTCGTGAAGCTCGGCCGCCGCAACAACGGCATGGTCGAGATCGTCGAGGGCCTCAAGGATGGCGACCAGGTCGTAACCGCCGGCCAGAACCGGCTTTTCAACGGCATGTCGGTTGCCGTCGACAACACCATCGACCCCAGCAAATCGGCGAACAAGCAGGTTCAGCAATGAGCTTTTCCGACCTCTTCATCCGCCGGCCGGTGCTCTCGACGGTGCTGGCTTGCATGATCCTGCTTCTGGGCTTCCAGGGCATCTTCGGCTTGTCGATCCGCCAGTATCCGAAGGTCGACGAGACGGCGATCACCATCACCACGGCCTATCCGGGCGCCAGCGCCGACCTGATCCAGGGCTTCATATCGGCGCCGATCGCACGCGCCGTCGCCTCGACCGAAAACATCGACTACGTCACCTCGTCCAGCCGTCCGTCCTCCAGCACGGTCACGGTGCAGATGAAGCTCGGCTCCAATCCGGACGTCGCGCTCGCCGAGGTGTTGTCCAAGGTCCAGGGCGTGCKCGGCACCTTGCCGGACGCCTCCAAGGATCCGGTCATCGTCAAGGGCACCGGGCAGCAGTTCGCGATGATGTACATCTCGATGCAGAACCCGAACATGACGAAGGAGCAGCTCACCGAATATATCGAGCGCGTCATTCGGCCCCGCATCTCGACCGTTGAGGGCGTCGCCGACGTCCAGATCTTCGGCGCCCAGGAATATTCCATGCGCATCTGGATCGACCCGGTCCGGCTCGCCGCGCGTGGCGCGACGGCGGTGGACGTGCTCACCGCCATAAACAACTCGAACTTCCTGTCGGCGCCAGGCAACACCCAGAACGAATATGTGGTGTCCTCGATCACCGTGCACTCGACCCTGCAGACGCCCGAGGCCTTCGCCCAGCTCCCGATCCGCTCGACGAACGGTGAGGTCGTGCGCCTGCGCGATGTCGCGCGTGTCGAGCTCGGCGCGGAGAATACCGACACCAGGGTGAGCTTCAACGGCAAGCCGGGAACCTTCCTGGCCATCTTCCCGACGCCGGCGGCGAACCCGCTGACGACGGCGGCAGCGCTCACCAAGCTCGTGCCGCAGATCCAGGACACGCTGCCGAAAGGCATGACGATCGAGATCGTCTACGACGCCACCGGCCAGATCAGCGCCTCGATCGAGGAAGTGTTCAAGACCATCGGCGAGGCGGTCGCCATCGTCATCGTGGTCATCCTTCTCTTCCTCGGCTCGTTCCGCTCGGTGATGATGCCGATCGTCACCATCCCGCTGTCGCTGATCRGCGTCTGCTTCCTTTTGTTCGCGGTCGGCTACTCGATCAACCTTCTGTCGCTGCTGGCCATGGTGCTGGCGATCGGCCTTGTCGTCGACGACGCCATCGTGGTGGTGGAGAACATCCACCGCCACATGGAGGAGGATCACATGTCGCCGATGCAGGCGGCCTTCAACGGCATGCGCGAGATCGCGACGGCCATCGTGGCGATGACCATCACGCTGGCCGCCGTGTTCGCCCCGCTGRCCTTCACCGGCGGCCTGACCGGCGCGCTGTTCCGTGAATTCGCGGTGACGCTGGCCGGCTCYGTGGTGCTGTCGGGCCTGATCGCCATGACGATCACGCCGATGATGTCGGCGCGTTTGCTRAAGCCGGGCCAGCACGGTCGTTTCCAGCGCATCGTCGACGGCACCTTCGCCCGCGTCGAGCGCGTCTATGAACGGGCCGTCACCGCTTCGCTCAGGAACCGGCCGGTGACGCTGATCATCGTCGTCGCGCTTGTCGCCCTCACCGGCTTCATGTTCACCAAGACATCGACCGAGCTGGCGCCCGAAGAAGATCAGGGCTTCCTGCTGTCGCTGGTGACCGCGCCGCGCTATGCGACGTCGGATTACACCGAGACCTACGTCAACCAGATCCTGGGGCTCGTGAGGGACATCCCGGAGACCCGCGCGCAGTTCTCGGCCGTTGCCTTCGGCGGYGCCACCAACAGCGCCTTCGTCGGTTTTGCCTTCAAGGACTGGGCGGACCGCAAGCGCAATTCGAAGGAACTGCAGGCCGACATCACCGCACGGYTCGCCAAGGTCGCCGGCGTGCAGGCCTTCGTCTTTGCGCCGCCGACGCTGCCTGGTTCCGGCGGCGGCCTGCCGATTTCCATGGTCGTACGCTCCACCGGTGACCCCTCGGAAGTCTTCGACCAGGCGGAGAAGATCAAGAACAAGGCGCAGGCCTCGGGCCGCTTCATCGTCGTGCAGAACTCGATGGCCTACGATGCGCCGCAGGTGACCGTCACCATCGACCGCGAGCGCGCGGCGGCGTTGAACCTGCCGATCGCCGATATCGGCAACACGTTGACGCTGCTTGTCGGCGGCGCCGAGGTGGCGCAGTTCGATCGTGATTCCAACAGCTACGACATCATCCCGCAGGTGCCGCAGGAGTTCCGCGACAATCCCGAGAAGCTCGGCGAATATTTCGTCCGCAGCGTCGACGGCAAGATGGTGCCGCTGTCGGCGGTCGTGAAGATTTCGACCAACGCCTCGCCCGCGGCCATCGAGCAGTTCAACCAGTTGAACTCCTCGACGATCTCGGCCCTGCCTCTGCCCGGCGTGACCACCGGCGACGGTCTGAAGGTGCTGGAGGATATCGCCAAGGAGACACTGCCCGACACCTTCTTCGTCGACTATTCGGGCCAGTCGCGGCAGGAGAAGGAACAGGGCAACACCATCCTGATCGCCTTCGCGGCGGCCGTGATCGTGATCTACCTGGTGCTGGCGGCCCAGTTCGAGAGCTTCCGCGACCCGCTGATCATCATGATGGCGGTGYCGCTGTCGATCTTCGGCGCGATCGTGCCGCTCAACATCGGCCTGGGAACGCTCAACATCTACACCCAGGTCGGCCTGATCACGCTGATCGGCCTGATCACCAAGCACGGCATCCTTTTGGTGGAATTCGCCAACCAGCAGCGTGAGATCCACGGCATGCGGCGCCGCGATGCCATCATCGCTTCGGCCAAGGTGCGCCTGCGGCCGATCCTGATGACCACGGCGGCCATGGCGCTTGGCGTCGTGCCGCTGATCGTCTCGAGCGGCGCCGGCGCCGCGGCCCGTTACTCAATGGGCCTGGTCATCTTCACCGGCATCCTGGTCGGCACCATGTTCACGCTCTTCGTCGTGCCGATGTTCTACACCTTCATCGCCAGCAAGGACCTGCCGCATCTCGCCGAGAAGCCCGATCCGAAGCTGATGCCGGCGCTGCCGACCTAGAGCAATTCCAGGAAAAGTGTGAGCGGTTTTCCGTGGGAATTGCGTAAAACAAGGAGATAGAGCGGTTCGCCGTTTCTGTGAAACGGTGAACCACTCTAAGGCGGCAAACGAAGCGAAAAGCAAAAGAGGCCGGAAATTCCGGCCTCTTTTTTTGGCGGTTGCCTCACGGCTTCGGCGCTGAGCAATTCCAGGAAAAGTGTATAACGGTTTTCCGTCAGGAATTGCGTCTCAAAAATTACGCGGAAGGCGGCAACCTGCCAGCTACTTTATCCCGGCGTTACTTCACGATCACGATGCTGGTGTTGCCGGGGCCGAAGACCTCGACGAGCTGGTAGAAGTCGGCCGCCGCATCGGGATGCAACCGCACGCAGCCATGCGAGGCAGGACGGCCGAGCCGGCTGATGGCGTAGGTGGCGTKGACGGCATAGCCGCCGCTGAAGAACACCGAATGCGGCATCRGCGCATTGTCGTACTTCTTCGAATACCACATCTCATGCATGCGGGTCGGCTTGAACGAGCCGGTCGGCGTGATGTGGCCCCTCGCGCCGGTCGACACCTTCCAGGTGTAGGTCGGACGGCCGTCGACCGTGACTTCCATGATCTGCTGCGACAGCGAAACCTTGGCGACGATCTGATTGGCGTGGGCGGCGTTGCCGGCGCCGAACAGCAGCGCCGCACCGGTGAGCGCGGCGGCGGTGATATTGATGAGCTTGGCTGAAATGGCGGTGTGCATGACGATCCCTCTCTGTTTCTTGCCGGTCGCGCCGGCTTCAATTCGATGGGGGTCTTATCGTGTCCGCCCGTTTCAGGCCTATTTCGCTTGACGCTCGTTTCTGTTTCGAATTCGTTTCTAAATATTAAGGAGGGTCTGGCCGGACGGACTGCGGACCGCTTTCGGGGGCGCCGAGATCAGGCGTCGCACAATGAGCTTGGATCAAAAACGAAAGTTCATTTCAGGCGTATATGAAAGGCTGGGACCCACTTTCGAAACCAATTTGCAACAAAATGCGTCTCCGGCGGCATGATCTGGATACAGGCCGGCGGCAGATTTGACGCAACGGGAACAGACATCTGCAAACGAAAATGGGCAGGAAATCGAAACCCCGCTCCTGGCTTCTCGGGATCAGCGTCGCGGCCATCGTGCTCGGCGGCGCCGGCTCGGTGGCCGGCAACCCGGCGACGACGCCGGCGGCGATGAGTGCCGGCGAGGTTTCGACACTGCACATGGCTCTGTTCATCGCCACGGTCTGGATTGTTTCCAGCCTGCGCGTCCACCGGCTGAAGGCCCTCTGGCGGGTCGGCCGTCGGCTGATGAGGACGCGCGGCCCCTCCGGCTACTTGCTGCCGAGAGGACCGAAGGCCCGCGCCGCAGCGGGGGGCTCCGTCAGCGGCGCGGGCGCTTCGGGAGGTTCCTGAAGCACCGGCAATATCGAGATTGGGGATAGGACATGAAGACGAAACTTGCCGCTTCGGTGCTTTCCGCGCTGCTTTACGCGCAGGGCCTGCTCGGCTTCGCCGCGCTGGCGACGGTGCTGCTGAAGGAGCGCGCCCCGGCCGGGATAACCGTCAGCGCCAACGTTCCAACCGGACCCTCGGTCGTCATGGTGCGCTGAACGCCAGGCGCCGGACCCAAATGATCACCGCTTTCGGGAATTCGATGCTCGATAGCCTCGCCGATCTTGACTCACTCATTGCGCGAGAGCGGCGGATCGAAACGATAGCCGGCGCCGCGGATGGTGGTGATGGTCTCGGTATCGAGCTTGCGGCGCAGCCGCACGATGCGCGAATCGATCGAACGGTCGAAAGCGTCGGCGTTCTCGGCGGGCGCCGCGGCAATGATGTCGTCGCGCGTCAGCACCTTGCGCGGGCTCGCCAGAAACAGCTTGAGCAGCGCTACCTGCCCGGGGGAAAGCTGCTCCTCCGCGCCCGAGCGATGCATCACCATCGCCGACCGCAGATCGACGGTGGCGTTTTCCAGCACGATCAGTTCCCCGGCGGCCCTGCCGCGTCTCATCAGCAGGCCGCCGATGCGCGCTGCAAGCTCGCGCACATTGAGCGGACTTTCGATAACGTCGGCAGCACCGAGCTCAAGCGCCAGCACCTTGTCGACGAGGTCGCGCGGCCGGCAGATCAGGATGAAATCGGGACCGCCCTCGCCACCCCCGCCCTGGCTGCTGTAACGCCTGAGCAGCTCGCGGCCCTCGGCCTGGGTGACCTCGTCGCCGACCACCACGACATCGATGCCGCCGGCCGAAAGCAGCGTCTCCGCCTCCCAGGGCTGGCGCGCCTGCCGCACGTCGTGCCCGCGCCGCTCGAGATGGTCGGCGAGATCGCCGGCCACCACCTCGGCGACGGACACAAGCGCAATGACGGATCGTGCGGCCATTTTCTCCACCCCGCCACAGACAACTCGAGATGAGTGCTGGACATCATGTTTATACCCAATCTACTTTCTGCTGAAAGCGGGAGCGAGCGCGTCGTGAAGGCACGCATCATCGTCGTCGAAGACGAACCGGATCTGAGGGAGGCCGTGGCCGAGTATCTCGCAGCCAGCGGCTATGATGTCGTGACGGCCGAGAATGCCGTGGCGGCGCGCGCGCTGTTCGAGGCGCAGTCCTTCCACCTCGCCATCCTCGACATCGCCATGCCCGGCGAGGACGGGCTGTCGCTCGGCCGCTGGCYGCGCTCGAAAACGCCGATCGGCATCATCTACGCCACTGCCGCCGGCACCGCGCTCGACCGCATCGTCGGGYTGGAGCTCGGCGCCGACGACTACATCGTCAAGCCCTACGAATTGCGCGAGGTGCTGGCACGCGTGCGCAGCGTGCTGCGCCGCGTGCCGCAGCCGGCCGAGCCGCAGGCGGCTAAAGCTGAAGCCGGTAATCGCCGCTTCATGAATTTCGGCGGCTTCCAGGCCGATTTCGACGGTCGCCTGGTCATCGGCGCCAATGGCGCGGTCATCGAGATGGCCAAGAGCGAATTCGACGTGCTCGAGGTTTTCCTCACCCGCGCCAACCGGCTTCTGACGCGGGCGGCGATTTCGGAGGCGATCGGCTTCGTCGAGGATCCGGAATCCTCGCGCGCGGTCGACATCCGCATCATGCGGCTGCGAAAGAAGATCGAGGCCGACCCCGCCAATCCGAAATTCCTGCGCACGGTGCGCGGAGAAGGCTATATCTTCTCGCTGCCGAGCGGCGGCGAAGCCAACTAGGCAATTCCAGAAAAGTGTGAGCGGCTAGGCTCGGCGTCTTTGCCATAGCCTTCCATCCGGAATTGCGTCAAAACAATGCGATAGAGCGGCTCCCCGTTTCCATGAAACGGAGGGACGCTCTGAACGACCGACATCCGGGCCTGGAATGACCATGACTGCTGATGCAGCGCGCACCGATATGCATGGCTCGCGTCCGGGCGGCGCTGCGATGGCGGCTGTCCATGTCGTGCGCCGCCTGCGCGAGGCAGGCGACTGGCAGCGCGAGATGGACGACATATTGGGGACGATGTGCCGCAAGATGGATTGCCAGCGCGGCATCCTCTTCCGCCTGCGTGAATTGMCGGGCGAAGGCTTCGCCCAGTCCGTCGCCGCCTATTGGATCGACCCGGATTTCGGCGGCGAGCTCGCCTCGCCCACCGTCATCGTGCAGTCGATCATCAATTCGGATTCCTTGCTCGAGCGGCTGCAGGAAGACGAGCGGCAAGGCAAGATCTTCTCCGGCCACACGCGCGACCTCGACGGTTTCCTGCGGGCCGACTTCGAGAAGCAGAGCATCAAGTCGTTCCTGTCCGTCTCCGTTTTCGCGCATGGCCACCTTTGGGGCACACTGGCCATCAACGATTGCATCGCCGAACGCGAATGGACCGATGAGGAAGAGGCGACGCTGCACATCATCGCCTTGGCCATCGGCGACGCCATCGAGCGCTCGCCATCGGAAGCGCATGCCAGCGAGGTGATCCGGCGCACCATGCTGCAGGCCTCGCTCGACGCCATCATCGTCATCGACGAAACGGGTTCGATCATCGAGTTCAATCCCGCCGCCGAGAAGATGTTCGGCTTCCAGCGCAGCGCCATCCTCGGCAAGGACCTGCTCGATACCATCGTTCCGGTATACTACCGCAAAGGCTATGCCTCGGGCGCCGAATACATGGCCGGCCGCGGCGCGCCGATGGTCGGCCAGYGGCTCGAAACCGTCACGCAGAACGCCGCTGGCGAGATCTTCCCGATCGAGCTGACGGCGACCGAGATGCGCGTTGCCGACCGCCGCCTGATCTTCGGCTCGATCCGCGACCTGCGCGAAAAGCTGCAGGCCGAGGAGGAGATCAACCGACAGCGCGAGAAGCTGCACCAGAACGAGAAGATGGCGGCGATGGGCTCGCTGCTTGCCGGCGTCTCGCACGAGCTGAACAACCCGCTGGCGGTGGTGGTGGCGCAGTCGACGCTGCTGCATGAATTCGCCGGCGACCCGCAGACCAAGGTACGCGCCGAGAAGGTGCGCGCCGCCGCCGAGCGATGCGGCCGCATCGTCAAGAGCTTCCTGTCGATGGTGCGGCTGCACCCGACCGAACAGGCCGAGACGGATCTCAACCAGGTGATGCGCTCGGCGCTCGAAGTCACTGCCTATGGCGCGCGCTCCAGCGGCATCATCATCGACACCGACTTTGCCGACGGGCCGCTGCTTGCCATGGCCGACGCCGACCACATCACGCAGGTGGTGGCCAACTTCCTCATCAACAGCCAGCATGCGCTGGCCGGCGTGACCGGCGAGCGGCACATCAAGGTGCGGACGTTCCGCAACGAGCACGGCAATCCGGGCTTCTCCGTCGAGGACAACGGCCCGGGCATTCCCGAGGCGATCCGCGCGCGCATCTTCGAGTCCTACTTCACCACCAAGCCGGTCGGCGTCGGCACCGGTATCGGCCTGTCCATCTCGAAATCGATCGTCGAGCGCCACCACGGCAGCATACGGTTCGAGGAAGTGCAGCCGAACGGYGCGCGTTTCGTCGTGCAGTTGCCRRCGATCGCGGGCGGCGGCGCCACGCCTGGCGAAGGGCCGGCGCGTTCGAGCGGGCTGCGCCATGCGCTGGTGATCGACGACGAACCGGACGTCGCAGCCTCCTTGTCCGACATACTCGAACTGATGGGCGTGAAGTCGCGCGTCGTGGCAAGCTGGACATCGGCGGCCGACGTGTTGAACGGTCACATGCCGCCGGACATCGTCTTTTCCGATCTGCGCATGCCTGGCATCAGCGGCATTGCGATCTACCGCGAACTGCTCGGGCAGCAGCCCCCGCTCGCCAAGCGCTTCGTGCTGGTGACCGGCGACATGATCGGCGCCAAGGCCGAGATCGAAGCGCTGCCGCCGCAGCAGCGCCCGCACATCCTGGAAAAGCCTTTCTCGACGCTCGACGTCCGCGGCATCCTATCGACCGTCGCCGACGAAGCCGCCGCCACAGCCGACAACGGCGCCCACATCTGAATCTAAGTTGACTGGCCCAAAGCCGGCGCGGCGCTATCCAAAACCTGAACTCACGCCGCCGCAGGCTCGGCCGAGATTCAGGTCAGGCTGAGTCGAAAATTGTGCCTTCCGAGAACCGGAGCGGAGCGTACTTGAGGTACGCGAGCACCGGAAGCGCAGAAAGGCGCAATTTGCAGACCAGCCTCACCTGAATATCGACCGGGCCTAAAAAAGAGGCTCCCGTCCGACTTAGCGGCGGGAGCCTGACTGGAGCGCAGGAGGGTGCGCTCAGGGGAGCTCTTAAAAAATGTTCGGCGTGTTGGTGAGCGGCGCGGCGTTGGCGATCATGCGCACCGCGCGCTCCCGGTGCCGGCCGGACTGCTCGGCGATGGCGCGCAGGCAATCGAGGCTCTCGGCGCCCCAGTTCTGGCCCTTGCAGGCAAAGTCGACCGCGGATTCCGGCAGACGGGCGGTCTTGAGCGTGGTCTGCGCGCCCTCGACGACGTTGGCGGGCGGATTGATCGAGGCGAAAGCCGGGCCTGAGGCGGGTGCCGCCAGCATGCCGACGAAGGCGCAGGCGCCGATCATCATGAACATCGCCATCGGATGATCGCTGGCGCGCTGGCGCAACGCCAGCTTCGGCCGGCGGTCGTTGCGTTCCGGTCCATGCAGGCGGCGATCGGCATCGGCGGTACGAAMTTTCGCAAACATCGCTGTTCCCTTCGTTATCTTTCTTTTGGCTATGAAACGAACTTAATCGCGCCATGTAACGGACGGATGATCGCGGCGATTGTCTGTGTAACAGGATTGCAACAGGCACCGTCCGCGGCGGTATCCCAATCCGCTGCAACCATTCGATCGGCCATCGAAGCTGGTCGGCGCAGATATGYCCCTGTCGCGCCCGGGCGACTGTAAGCAGCCTCACACAGCGGTRCCTCTAATCGAGCGTGTCGCAGCCGTCAGCCGCACGCTCGGCATCGATCGAAAACATGCCCTCCTCGAGGCAGGCGTCGGCGCTCGCAACCGCCGTTCCGCTTCCTCGATTAAGACCCGGATTTTCCGTGATTTTTCCGGTTCAGGCAAGGTCGACCTTGTCACCATGGAATTTTCACATTTCCGCAAACCATTGCATTTCAATGGGAAATATGCTTATATTGAATGACTATTCAACAAAAGAAGAGCCTGCCCATGAACCCGCACCTCCGTGACGTGGCGATCCCCAACGATTGGGACCGGCGGGGTTTGCCGGGGTGGAGCTACCATTCCAACGCCCTTCTCGAGCTTGAGAAGGAATATGTCTTCCGCAATCACTGGCAGATCGCCGGCCATGTCTCCGACGTGCCGAATCCGGGCGACTATCTGACCATGGACGTCATCGGCGAGCGCGCGCTGATCGTGCGCGGCAAGGACGRCATCGTGCGCGCCTTCAACAATATGTGCCGCCACCGCGGCAGCCGCGTCGTCGCCGACAGCCAGGGCACTTGCAAGAACGCGCTTGTCTGCCCGTTCCATGGCTGGGTCTACAATCTCGATGGCACGCTGCGAGGGGCCGCCCGTCCGCRCTCCTTCCCCGAGCTCGACAAGACCGAGTTCGGCCTGATGCCGCTCGACCTCGAAATCTGGATGGGCTTCATCTTCATCCGCTTCCGCAAGGGCGGCCCGCAGCCTCCGGTGGCCGAGCTGCTCAAGCCGATCGAAGCCGAGATGGCGCATTACAACGTAGCCGACATGGTGCCGTCCTGGGGCATCTGGACGCAGAAATCGCCGGTCAACTGGAAGTCGGTGCGCGACGTCGACAATGAAGGCTATCACGTCGCCATGGCGCATCCGGCGCTGCAGGACCTCTATGGCGCGACCTATTTCGACGAGCCCTTCGTCAACGGCGTGTCGCRCTCCTTCGCCACCTACAATCCGCATGCCGGCCGGCGCTGGAGCGTGCGCGAGTACATCAAGCTCGCGCCCGAGGCCACGCATCTGCCGGAACATCTGCGCAAGGCCTGGATCTATTACGGCATCTTTCCCAACAACGCGCTGTCGATCATGCCGGAATCCGTCCAGTTCTATCAGGAGTTCCCGCTGTCGACCGGAGAGACGCTGCTGCGCGGCGCGGTCTACCGCTACAAGGACGAAAGCAGGGAGCAGGCGGCCGCGCGCTACCTCGCCTATCGCATCGACCGCGACACGATGAACGAGGACGTGCAGCTCTCGGTATGGTCGAACGAATCCATGCTGTCGGAGGCCTTCGAGGGCTTTTATCTCTCCGACCTCGAATATGGCGTGCGCACCCACCACGACCATCTGCGCAGGCAGATCCCGGTGCTGAACCTGGAGACGGCGCCCGAGGAAAAAGACATGTGGGGATTGAACGACGCGCTGCGGTCGAGGGGGTAGCTCCTCTCCTTCTCCCCGTTTCACGGGGAGAAGGTGCCCGAAGGGCGGATGAGGGGCAGCGCCAGCGTCCCGCGATTGGCTACCCTCATCTGACAGAGCCATCGTATGACTGAAATCTTGCAAACCGCCCACGGAGGCCGCGAGGCTATCGTCTCAGACGGATGAGTCCCCATACGCGGCCAGCCGCCAACGTCGGCGCCGCCCCTCATCCGCCCGTTGGGCACCTTCTCCCCGTAAACGGGGAGAAGGAAAGGGCTAATCACCCCCTCCACGCCCCTTCCTTCCTGAGATCATCCATGGTCCGCGAAATGCCTTCGCGCAGGATCGCCACCATATCGTCGACCTGCTCTTTGGTGATGATCAGCGGCGGCGACATCACGCACATGTTGATCAGCGGCCGCACCAGAAGGCCGAGCTCGTGGCAATGCGCGTCGATGCGCTTTCCGACATCCTTGTCGAGCTGCAGCGCGTCCTTGCTCTCGCGATCGGCGACGCATTCCACGCAAGCCATCAGGCCGACGCCGCGCACCTCGCCGACCAGCGGCAGCTCTTCCAGCGTCTTGAGCCGCGCCTGGAAATAGGGCGCGATCTCGCGCGTGTGGGCAAGCACGCCCTCTTCCAGCAAGTCGAGGTTCTTCAACGCCACCGCGCAGCCGATCGGATGGCTGGTATAGGTCAAACCATGGCCGAACAGCGCGTCGGGATGGTTGGACCTGCGCAGCTCTTCCAGCAGCCGCTCCGAGATGATGACGCCGCCGAGCGGGAAATAGCCCGATGTGACTCCCTTGGCGAAGGTGATCATGTCCGGATCGATGCCAAACACGTCGCCCGAGGCAAAGACATGGCCGAGCCGCCCGAAGCCGGTCACCACCTCGTCCGAGACATAAAGGATATCGTTCTCGCGGCAGATCTCGCGGACGCGCTTCAGATACCCGTCCGGCGGCACGACGACGCCGCCGGAAGCCTGCACCGGCTCGCCGACAAAGGCGCCGATGCGCTCCGCGCCGACACGCGCGACGGTATCGCGGAACTGATCGACGAGGAAATCGGTGAAGGCGGCGATGCTCATCTCCTTCGGCCGCCGGAACGGATCGGGCGAGGACAGCTTCACCACCAGCTCGTCGGCGCCGTCCATCCAGTCGCGGTCGCGCGGCCGGCCGTTGAGCGAAGCCGACAGATAGGTCGAGCCGTGATAAGCGCCACCGCGGCTGAGGATCAGCTTCTTCTCCGGTCGTCCCCGCACATTGTTGTAGAACTGCATGAAGCGCAGCGCCGTCTCCACCGCCGACGAACCGCCGGTGGTGAAGAAGGTGTGGCTGAGATCGCCAGGTGCCGCATCGGCGATGCGCCGGGCGAGCTCGGCCGAGGGCGCGTTCATCGTGTACCACGGCGTGTTGTAGGAGAGCGCCATTGCCTGGTCGTACATGACCCTGGCCAACTCCTCGCGGCGATGGCCGACATTGATGCACCACATGCCGGCCGGGCCGTCGATCAGGCGCTTGCCTGCGGCGTCGGTGATATAGATGCCGTCGCCCTCGCCGATCAGCGCCCGCGCCTCGTTGCCGACCGAGCCGGCATAGGGCCAGGGCTGGACGAGATGGCGCTTGGCGAGCTCGACCGCGTCGTCATCAGGTCCRATGAGTTCGCTTGCCTTGATCTTGCTTTGAGCCGCCATTTTCGCCTCGCATCRCCAGGTTGCCAAATTTTCACCGAATATCAAACGGCGCGGAAAGCCGTGGGAATTCGGCTTTTCATCACCTCATTTTGAATATCCGTTCAATCAATATCGCAGAAATAGCGCTTGATTTCAATCGGCGGATGCGCTCATGATGAAAGAAAGCCGGCAAGCCAGGGAGCGATCGCRCTCCAAGCATAATTCGGGAACAGGCGACCGGCTCACGAATGGGAAGGCCGCATGGCGGGACAGTCCGAGCCAGCTACCGAAATCACGCCTGGAGCACTGCAATGACGGTTGCGGCGGAAGGGTCGCCCCCGTTGCGCTTGGCGGGATCCAGACGAAGTCCCCTTCTGCAGTCGGAAGCCGTCCAGGGCTTTGCCCTGATCAGTCCCACCTTCGTCTACGCCCTTATTCTCCTCGTCCTGCCGATCCTGGTCGTCATCGCCCATTCCTTCTGGACGCAGAACTATCTCACCATCGACCACACCTYCACGCTGGAGAACTACCGGATCGCGCTGACCGAGCCGATCTATCGCGACCTGCTCTGGCGCTCGCTCTACATCTCGCTGACGGTCAGCCTGCTGACGGTGGCGCTTGCCTACCCGATCGCCTATTTCATTTCCTTCCATGGCGGCCGCCACAAGAGCCTGTGGCTCTTCCTCATCACCATCCCGTTCTGGACCAGCTACCTGCTGCGCGTGATGTCGTGGAAGGTAATCCTCGGCTACAACGGCGTGCTCAACTCCGGCCTGATGGGCCTCGGCATCATCGACGAGCCCTCGACGGCCCTGCTCTACAATTCCAGCGCCGTCATCATCACRCTCACTCATGCCTGGGCGACCTTCGCCATCCTGCCGATCTTCGTTTCCCTGGAGAAGGTCGACCGGACCCTGGTCGAGGCGGCGACCGACCTCGGCGACGGGCCGCTGCGCTCCTTCCTGCGCGTGACCCTGCCGCTGTCGGCGCCCGGCGTCATCTCGGCCGCGTTGATCGTCATGATCCCCACCGTCGGCGACTATGTCACGCCGAAGCTCGTCGGCGGCAAGGACGGCGTCATGATCGCCAACGCCATCCAGGCGCAGTTCGGCAAGGCGTCGAACTGGCCGCTGGGCGCGGCGCTCTCCGTCACCACCATGATCATCGTCTCGCTGATGGCCGGCGCCACCGTGCTGGTCATCCGCGCCCTGCAGAGGCTGGCGCGATGACGGCGATAAGACGTTTCTTGCCCGGCTGGCTTTCGACTTACGCCGTCCTCTATCTGCTGTTCCTCTATCTGCCGGTGATCTTCCTGCCGATCTTCTCGATCAACACGGCGGCGACGCCCAAATTCCCGCTCTCKGGCGTCACCCTTCACTGGTACGAGGACCTGCCGCGCACGCCGGCGCTGATCGACGCCACCTGGAACAGCCTGATCGTCGGCATCTCCGCCTCGATCCTGTCGACGGTGYTGGGCATCCTCGCGGCCCGCTCGATCACCCGCTACCGCTACCCCGGCCGCCGCGCCATCAACGRCCTGATCATGGCGCCGCTGGTGCTGCCGGAGGTGATCGTCRCCATCTCCATGCTTTTGGTCATGCTGCAGCTCGGCCTCAGCCTGTCGCTCTTCACCGTCGTGCTCGGCCATGTGCTGGTCTGCATCCCCTATTCGATGACCGTGCTGACCTCAGGCTTCGAAGGCTTCGATCGCAGCCTGGAGGAGGCTTCCGCCGATCTCGGCGAGAGCGCCTTCGGCACTTTCCGGCGGGTGACGCTGCCCATGGTAGCGCCGGCGATCATCTCCAGCCTGCTCGTCTGCTTCACCATCTCGCTGGACGAGTTCATCATCGCCTTTTTCCTCACCGGCACCGAGGCGACGCTGCCGATCTACATCTGGGGCCAGCTGCGTTTCGCGGCCAAGCTTCCAGGCGTGCTGGCGCTCGGCACCTTGCTGCTCTTCGCATCCTTCGTGCTGATGACGATTGCCGAAATCCTGCGCCGCCGCGCGGCGAGACGCACCCAGAACGAGGGAGGCCTCTATGCTTGAGCGGGTCCAATCCGAGCGTGTCCAAGCCGACCGGACCATGATCGAGATCCGCGACGTGACCCGCAGCTACGGATCGTTCAAGGCGCTGGACAACGCCTCGCTCTCGATCCGCGAAGGCGAGTTCTTCTCGCTGCTCGGGCCTTCCGGCTGCGGYAAGACCACGCTGTTGCGCATGATCGCCGGCTTCGACACGCCGACCAGCGGCTCCATCGCCGTCGATGGCCAGCCGATGGACGGCATTCCCGCCAACCGCCGCCCGACCAACATGGTCTTCCAGAGCTATGCGATCTTCCCGCATCTCAATGTCGAGCAGAATGTCGCCTATGGTTTGAAGYGGCTGAAGCTGGAGGCCGGCGAGGAGAAGCGCCGTGTCGAGGAGGCGCTGGCGCAGGTGTCGCTGACGGGCCTCGGCAAGCGCCGTGCCACCGAGCTTTCCGGCGGCCAACGCCAGCGCGTGGCTTTGGCCCGCGCCCTGGTCATGCGCCCCAAGGTGCTGCTGCTCGACGAGCCGCTTTCGGCGCTCGACAAGAAGCTGCGCGAGCAGATGCAGGTCGAGCTGCGCCGGCTGCAGCAGGYGGTCGGCATCACCTTCGTGCTGGTCACGCATGACCAGTACGAGGCGCTCGCCATGTCGGACCGCATCGCGGTGATGTTCGGCGGCCGCATCGCGCAGGTCGCCTCGCCCAAAGAGATCTACCAGCGCCCGGTCAACCGCCAGGTGGYCGATTTCCTCGGCGGCATGAACTTCGTCAAGGCCGAGATCGTCGAGGAGAACGGCGCTTCGCTGGTGCTCGACACGCTGGGCTTCGGCCGCGTCAGGACCGACAAGCCGAAGGCGTTCGTGCGCAATGGCGGCGCGGCGACGCTTGGCATCCGCCCCGAGCGGCTGCGCGTTTTGTGGGACAATGCGACGGCGAAGTTCGAGGTCGCCGGCAAGGTCGTCGAGCGCCACTATTTCGGCGAGATCACGCATCTGATCGTCGAGATACCGGGGCTCGAAAAGCCGCTCTCGGTCACCGAGACCAACGATTTCGGCGCCGACGACATTCCGGTCGGCGCGCCGATCCGCCTCGCCTATGATCCTGAAGCTCTGGTGGCGATGGCCGACTGAATCTTGCCGGCCGCGATGCGGCCGGCGACGATCGCGCCTTCGACATAACCCGGGAAAGACGGCGAGAGCTCCGAAGCGGCGAAATAGACCGGCGGCGCGCCGGCCAGGATGACGCGCTCGGCATCGCGCGCCGTCACGTCGATGATGAGGTCGCTATAGGCGCCGCCGCTCCAGCGGTCATGCGTCCAGTCGCGCGCGCTGAAATCGACGATGTCGGCGGCCTCTGGCCCGAGCGCCAGGACAAGCCTCGCTGTGATTTCCGCCCGCAACGCCGCCGCGCTGACCGGATGCCAGCGCAGCGCCAGCGGTCCGCCGACAAAGACGACAAGCGCGGCGTGGTCGGCATCCGTGCTGGCGTCGCAGGCAAACAGGCCGGGCTGATCGCGCCACATCACCATGCCGCACAGGCCTTGCTCGCGCCAGAACGGCTTGGCGTAGCGCACCAGGATCTTGATCACCGCGCCGCTCTCCCAGACGCCGAGCGCGCTTGCGAGCTCCGCCGGCAAAGCCGGCGCGAAATCGAGCTTCGCGGCCGTCGCCGGCGGCAGCGCGATCAGGACCTCGCGCGCTTCGATCGTAGCCGCGCCGGTGCTGACGCGAACGCCTTGCGGGGCGCGCTCGACACGCGCCACCGCTTCGTTCAGTCGTAGCCGGTCGCCGAGCGCGGCGGCGAGGTCCTCGGCCAGCAATTGCATGGTGTCGCCCAGAAAATACTGCAGCTCGAACACCTCGTTGGTGATGCGGCGGTCATTGTCGATCAGGTACCAGAGCGGCACCCTGTCCAACGCCAGGCACCACAGGCCCTCGATCATCGAACAGAAGGCTGCCTTGGCGTCAGCCGTGTCGCTCTGGCGCTCGAGCCATGTCGCGACGGTCAAGCCGGCGATCGACGGATCGTCCGGCTCGATCTTGTTCATCCRCTCCCGGATCGCCATCGCGACCTGGTAGGTCCGTTCGGCTTCGTCGACCGACATCGACGGATGAGTGATGAACTCCCCTTCGATATAGGTTTCGACGAAGGTCTTGCCGCGTGTCTTGGCCATCGCCATCAGCTCGGGCATGTCCTGGCACAGGAACTGGCCGCCGCTGTCGATCAGCTCGCCGAGCCCGTTGCGGACGGCCTCCACCCTGCCGCCGACGCGCTCGCGTGCTTCAAGGACAAGGAAATCGATGCCGGCGCGCTTCAACTCGAGCGCGGCCGACAGGCCGGTGAAGCCGGCGCCGACGATGACGACGTCGGTTCTTTCGATGCCGCTCTTCAATAGCCGGCCTTGATCTTCTCGAACTCGGCGACCATGCGCTGCTTGAGGTCCGGCGCAACCGGCTGCTGGAACAACGTTTTGTCGAGGAACTTGTCGAGATTGTCGAAGCCGCGCTCGGTGAGCAGCTTCTGGTCCATCGCCGCCATGCCGGCGCTGTTGCCGTGGCCGTAGCCGAAGGTCTTCACCATATACTCCGAAACACCCGGAGCGTTGACGGCGCTCAGGAAATCATAGGCCTGGTCGAGCTTGCCCGGCGCATCCTTGAGCAGCACATAACCGCACACCCAGGTCGAGATGCCTTCCTTGGTGTCGCGGTTCATGGCGATCGGCATGCCCTGGCCCTTCAACGTCACATAGGTCTCGTTCCAGCCCCAGACCAGATCGACTTCATTGCCCGTGAAGGCCTGGTTGAGGTCGGTATCGTCGGTCCAGTAGAAGCGGACATTCTTGTGCACGTCGCGCAGGAAGGCGGAGGCCTGTTTGAACTGCTCGTCAGTCATCTTGGTCCAGTCTTTCAGGCCGATGACCAGGCTCGCCAGCGCATAGGCGTCGTCGACATTGTCGCCGATGGTAACGCGGCCCTTGAACTTCGGGTCGGCGAAGATCTTCAGCGACTGCGCCTCCTCCGCCGTAACCTTGTCGGTGCGGTAGAGCAGCGAGGTGTTGCCCCAGTCGAAAGGCATGAACCAGGCCTTGCCGTCGGCGGTGGTGGCGAGGTCCTTCATCGCCATGATGCCCGGGTTGAGGTCCTTCCAGCCGACGATCTTCGAGGTGTCGAGCGGCTGCAGCAAGCCGGCCTCGCGCCATTTCACCACGCTTTGCGAGCAGGGGTGCGCGACATCGGCCTTGAAGCCGGCGCGCATCTTCTCGAAGGCMTCGTCCTCGTCGCCGAAGAAAGAGAAGGTCGGCTCGRCATTGTATTTGGCGGTGTAGACCGGATGCAGCAGCGGATCCTCGTAGCCGGACCAGTCGAAGACGACGAGGTCGCCGCCGCCTTCGGCAAGCGCATGGGCGGAGCCAGCGCCGACGGTGACGACGGCAGCCAAGGCAAGACGGCGAAGCATGGTTTTCATGGCGCGAGAAACTCCCCCATCGCGGACGATGGGAGGAAGTTAGGAGAATTCAGAAGCTTTGGCGAGCCCGCTCACTTTGCTCTGCTTGGCAAGTAAGCGGGCCGCTAGAATTCAGCTCAATAGCCGGCTTTGATCTTCTCGAATTCGGCGATCATCTTCAGCTTGAGCTCGGAAGGCAGGGGCTGCTGGAACAGCGTCTTGTCGACCCATTTTTCGACGTTGTCGTAGCCCTTTTCCTTCAGCACCGCCGGGTCGACGCCGGCCATGCCCTTGGCGTTGGCCTGGCCGTAGCCCCAGTCCTTGACCAGCGTCTTGGCGACTTCGGGGTCGTTGACCGCATTGAGATAGTCATAGGCCTTGTCGATGTTGCCCGGCGCGTCCTTGAACAGCACATAGCCGCACACCCAGGTCGACATGCCCTCGTCGGTGTCCTTCTTGGACTTGATCGGCACGCCGGCCTTGACCGACTGCACCGTCGCGTCGTTCCAGGCCCAGGCGAGATCGACCTCGCCGCCGGAGAGCAGCTGCACGATGTCGGTGGTGTCGGTCCAGTAGGAGCGGACATTCTTGTGCACCTGGCGCAGGAAGTCGGACGCCTGTTTGAACTGGTCGTCCGTCATCTTGGTCCAGTCCTTGAGCCCGATGGCGAGGCTGGCCAGCGCGTAGGCGTCGTCGACATTGTCGCCGATCGAGACCCTGCCCTTGTATTTCGGATCGGCGAAGGCCTTCAGCGACTGCACGTCCTTCTCGGCGATCTTGTCGGAATTGTAGGTAAGCTGGGTGTCGCCCCAGTCCCAGGGCATGAACCAGGCCTTGCCGTCGGGCGTGGTGGCGAGGTCCTTCATCGCCATGATGCCGGGATTGAGGTCCTTCCAGCCGGCGATCTTCGAGGTGTCGAGCGGCTGCAGCAGCCCCGCCTCGCGCCACTTCACCACGCTCTGCGAGCACGGATGGCCGAGATCGGATTTGAAGCCGGAGCGGATCTTTTCGAAGGCCTCGTCCTCGTCGCCGAAGAAGGCGAAGGTCGGCGAGTCGCCGTTCTTCTCGACATATTTGCCGTGGAAGCTCGGATCCTCATAGCCGGACCAATCGAACACGATCAGGTCCTTGTCGGCGGCGACGGCGAACGCCACCGCCGAAGCCGCGATCACGCTCCCAAGCGCCAGGGTCAGTGTCAGGCGTCGGCTGAGTTTCTTCATGCTGTTCCATCCTCTTTTGGTTGCCGGTCTTGTTTGGCCGGCTGTTGCTAACCGTAATGTTTCGGAAAGGCGGCGGCCAAAAACGCGTTCGCCGCCTGCAATGCGGTCTCTCGCGTGGTGTCCTCCGTCCCCATCATCAGCCGCAGCCACAAGCCCTCGAGCATGGCGCTGAGCGCCAGCGCGATGACCTGGGGGTCATAGCTGTAGTCGCCGCTTGCCTTGAGCGTCGTGCAGAGATCGATGAAGACCTGCTGGTAATAGGCGTCGCGCGAGYTGCTCAGCGCCTGGTAGGTCGGCCGCGACTTGGCCTCGCCCCAGAAGGCGAGCCAGGCGGCGAGCTTGCGCTTGTTGCAGATCGAGCGGTCGAAATCGGCCCACACCAGCTGCCGCAGCTGCCTCGCCGGATCRTCGCCCGCCTTCTGCAGGGCGGTGCGCCAGTGCGCCGAATACTCGTCATACATGTGCTGCAGCGTGGCGATGAGCAGCTTTTCCTTGCTCTCGAAATGGAAATTGACGATGYCGCGCGACAGGCCCGCGCCGTCGGCCACGTCGGCCATCGTCGTTTCGGCATAACCGCGCTTGGCCAGTGAATCGATCGTCGCCTCGATCAGCTGCAACCGCCTGACCTCCTTCGAGGCCTTGCGGCCGCGCTTTTCGGCGTCGCCTTTTCGTGCCGATTCAGCGACGTTGTCGGTGGCAGCTGCTGTCTTCATAAGGGTGACGGTCTCCAGCATCGCCGGCTATCCAACCGGCTTCCAACCGCGCAGATGAGTGGGGCGGTGCTCGCCACTGTCAAGCACCTTCTGCATCGCCTCCCAGGTCTTGATGTTCTTGTCGACATAGGCCGCGCCGACCGCTGCCGCGGCCTTCGCGTAGAGCGGCCCCTTGAGCCGTGCCAGCTCCTCCCGCGCCACCTCGCGGTACCACGGATTGCGGTCGCGCACGGCGATGCCGGTGAAGCCGGCGCGCCGCATCGCTTCGGCATAGCGCGCCGGTGAGGCCATGGCGAAGGAGAGCCCTTCGGCCRCTACATAGGCCTTCATCTCAGGCGACGGCTCCGCGTCATGCCCGATCATCCAGTTCGACGCGGCAAACACCCCGCCCGGCTTCAGCACGCGGAAGATCTCGGCGAACAGCGCGTCCTTGTCCGACACATGCAGCAGCGCGTCCTTGGAGAAGACCACGTCGAAGGAAGCATCCGTGAACGGCAGCGGCCCCGGCGGCGCCYGGACAAAACTGACACGATCCTCGAGGCCTTGCGCTGCCGCTCTTCGCCTTGCCTTCTCGATCACCRGCCTTTCGACGTCGAAGCCGGTGGCTCGAGCCGCGCCGTGCGTTGCCACCAGATGCAGCGTGATGCCGCCGGCGCCGCAGCCGATATCGAGGATCGTCTTGCCCTTGAGCGAGAGGCCTTCGACCACCCGGTCGACCTCGTCCGGCCCACCCGGCGACAGGTAGCCCTCGCCCCACAGCGCTTCGAGGAAGCGAATGGCGGTGTCGTCATATTCCGGCTCGGCGTCAGCCGTTTCGATCATCGGACCCTCAACCCCAAATGCCGATGCGGATCAGTCCAGAATGTCGGCAAAGCGTAGCRCATCAACAGGAAAACGCAACATCATTTGTTGAACATTCATTCAAAATGGCTAGACAAAAATCCGTGATCCGTGCCAAATTCGGGCAATCGGGGAACAAAAGCACAGAGCAATTCCAGGAAGAGCGTGAGGCGGTTCTCCACCCGGAACTGCACAAAAACAAGACGATAGGGGCGACCGAATGAAGGTTGAGCGCGCATGAAGGCATGGGACGCGATCGTCATCGGCGGCGGCCATAACGGGCTGGTCAACGCCTGCTATCTGCAGCGCGCCGGGCTGGACGTGCTGGTGGTCGAGAAGAACGACTGGGTCGGCGGCGCGGCCACCAGCCGCGAGCTGACGCCGGGCTTCCTCTATTCCAACTGCTCCTATGTCTGCTCGCTGTTTAGGCCCGAGATCATGCGCGACCTGGAGCTGCCGCGCTTCGGCCTGCAGGTGATCTCCTATGAAGGCGGCGCGGTGTTCACGCGCGACGGCGACTATCTCGCCAACTATCGCGACCATGACGCGCATCGCCGCGAGTTCGCCCGCTTCTCGAAGCGCGATGCCGAGGCCTATGACCGCTACTCGCGCGACGTCACCAGGCAATGTCGCTTCATCCAGCCGCTCTTGATGCGCACCGCCCCCGACCCGACCAGTTTTCGGCCGCGCGACCTCGGCGAGCTCATCTATCTCGGCAAGAAATTCGCCGGGCTTTCAGCCGAGGAGCGGGCGCTGACCCTGCGCTTCTGGACGATGTCGATCTCCGACTTCCTCGACGAGTATTTCGAGACCGACGTCATCAAGGCGAACTTCGCGCTCTCCGGCATTATCGGCACGGCGCTCGGGCCGATGTCGCCCGGCACGGCCTATGTGCTGCTGCACCATTACATGGGCGAGGTCGACGGCTCGGTCGGCGCCTGGGGCTATGCGCGCGGCGGCATGGGCGCCGTCACCAAGGCGCTGGCCGCCTCCTTCAAGKCCTCCGGCGGCACCATCCGCACCGGCGCCGAGGTCGACCACGTGCTGATCCGGAACGGCAAAGCCAAGGGCGTGGTGCTGGCCGGCGGCGAGGAGATCCACGGCAAGCTCGTGATCYCCAACGCCGACGTCAAGCGCACCTTCCTGAAGCTGGTCGAGGAGAAGGAACTGCCCGATATCTTCCTGCGCCGCGTCCGGAATTTCAAAATCCGCGGCTCGTCCGGCAAGGTCAACATCGCGCTGGATTCGCTGCCCGAATTCCCTGCTCTGCCGAAGGACTCGCCGGTCTATCGCGCCGACATGCATTTCACCGATTCCATCGAGCGCATGGAGCGCGCCTATGACGACTGGAAGGCCGGGCGCTGGTCGGTCGATCCCTTCCTCGACATGATGATCCCGACCACGCTCGACCCGACCATGGCGCCKCCGGGAAAGCACTTCATGAGCTGCTTCGTGCAATATGCGCCGCCGAAGATCGACGGGYGTGACTGGACCGATGCCGATCGCGACGGCTTCGCCGAGAGCGTGATTTCCCAGATCTCGCAATATTCGCCCGGCTTCCGCGACCGTATCGTCCATATGGAAGTGCGCACGCCGCGCGAGATCGAGGCCGAGGTCGGCCTCACCGAAGGCAACATCTTCCAGGGTGAGCTCACCTTCGACCAGTTGCTCTTCAACCGCCCGGTGCCGGGCTACGCGCAATACCGCTCGCCGGTCGGCGGCCTCTATATGTGCGGCTCCTCCACCCATCCGGGCGGCGGCGTGATGGGCGCGCCCGGACGCAACGCCGCCGCAGAGATCCTGCGCGACCTCGCCAAGCCAACCCTGCATATGAGCCCGGCCCATGACGTCATCTGATTTGAACCGGGACGCCATCGTCATCGGCGGCGGCCATAACGGCCTAGTCGCCGCCGCCACACTGGCGAAGTCGGGTCGCAAGGTGCTGCTGCTCGAAGCCGGCAACGAGGTCGGCGGCGCCGCGCGCACCGAGGAATTCGCGCCGGGCTTTCGAGTCTCCGCGGTTGCGCATCTGCTCAACCGCCTGCATCCCGACGTGGTGACGACGCTGGAGCTGGAGCGGCACGGGCTGACGATCGAGCGCGGCGACTTCGTGCCGTCGGTGGCGCTGTCGAAGGACGGCCCGCTTACGCTGCACGGCGCCTATGGTGAGGTGCTGACCGGGGCCAGCTCGGCGGAGCAATCCGCCTGGAAAGAGCTGCGCGCGCAATTGCTGCGCTATGCCGGCGTGCTGAAGTCGTTCCTGTCGCGCAGGCCGCCGGACCTCGGCGACATGTCGCTCGCCGAAATGACCGGGCTCGGCCAGACCGCGCTGGCGCTGAAGCGGCTCGGCAAGGAAGACATGCGCGACTTCCTGCGCGTGCTCCTGATGAATGTCTACGACCTGCTCGACGAGCAGCTTTCCGACGACCGGCTGAAGGGCCTGCTCGCCTTCGACGCGACGCTGGGCAGCCACCTCGGCCCGCGTTCGCCGACCTCGCTGCTCGGCCTCTATTACAGGCTTTCCGGCGAAATCGGCGGCCTTGCCGGCGCGCAGATGCAGCCGAAAGGCGGCATGGGTGCCGTCGTCGCCGCCATCCGCGCGGCGGCGGAAAAGGCCGGTGTCTCGATCCGCCCGGCTTCGCCGGTCGCCAGGGTGATCGTCGAAAAGGGCCGCGCCGTCGGCGTCGTCACGCAGGACGGCGAGACGCTGCGGGCAAGGACCGTCGTTTCCGCGGTGAACCCGGCGACGACGATCCTCGATCTCGTCGGCCCGCGCGAGGTCGATACCGGCTTTGTGCGCAAGGTCCGGAATATCCGCATGAAGGGCGATGCGGCGAAGCTCCATCTGGCGCTTGACAGGCCGCCGCAATTCTCAGGCGTCGACGCCGCCGGCCACAAGGGCCGCCTCGTCATCGCGCCTTCGCCCGACCATGTCGAGCGCGCCTTCAACCCGTCGAAATATGGCGCGTTCTCGCCCGAGCCGGTGATGGAGATCACGCTGCCCAGCCTGGCCGATCCATCGCTCGCCCCGTCCGGCGCCTGCGTGCTGTCGGCCGTGGTGCAATACGCGCCCTATGCGCTGAAGGAGGGCTGGGTCGCCGGCAAGCCGCGCTTCCTCAAGGCTATCATGGCGCAGCTCGAAGCCTACGCGCCTGGCATCGGCGCGACCGTGCGCCACGCCGAGCTTCTGACGCCCGCCGACATCGAGGCACGCTACCGCATGCCGGGCGGCCACTGGCACCATGGCGAATTGCAGGCCGACCAGATTCTGATGTCGCGGCCGGTCTCCGGCTGGTCGGGCTACGACACACCGCTCGAAGGGCTGTTCCTTGCCGGCGCCGGCTCGCATCCAGGCRGCGGCATCTCCGGCGCGCCCGGCCTCAACGCCGCGCGCCGCATCATCGCGATGAGGGCATGAGATGATTTCGCTATTCACAAACGCTGCGCTCTACGGCGCCCCCCTCTGGCCTGCCGGCCATCTCCCCCACTTGGGGGGAGATGAGCAGTTCGATTTGTCGGCGCCCTTTCTGCAACGCCGGAGATTGGCGAAATCGCCGGCGACGGCCAATCTCCCCCCTTGTGGGGGAGATGTCCGGCAGGACAGAGGGGGGCGCGAAGGAATGCCGTCATGAATCGTCATGTGAAAATCAACTCCGCGCGTACAGCCGACCAATCCCACTTCCGCACTTTGCGCATGGGCACACCGTTCCAGCCCCGCATCGACGCGCTGGGGCTGAAGCAGGACTGGTACAATTGGGCCGGCTACCGCGCGCCGCATTCGCTATGGGACGAGGAGCTCGAATATTTCGCCATCCGCAGCCAGGCCGCACTCTTCGATATCTCGCCGATGACCAAATACCGGATCGAGGGCCCGGACGCCGAGGCCTATCTCGATCGCGTGACCTTGCGCGACGTGACCAAGCTAAAACCCGGCCGGGTCCACTACACCGCCTGGTGCGACGACGAAGGTTTCGTCCTGGACGACGGCACGCTGTTCCGGCTCTCGCCGACGCGCTTCCGGCTGTGCTCGCAGGAGCGGCATCTGCCTTGGCTGCTGGACAGCGCGATCGGCTATGAGGTCAGTGTCGAGGAAGAGACGGAGGCTGTCGCCGGCTTGGCGCTGCAAGGACCGACCTCCTTCGCCATCCTGCGCGAAGCCGGTTTCGCCGGTGTCGAGCGRCTGAAGGTCTTCGACCTCGCCGAATTCGCGCATGACGGCGCTACCGTCGCCATCTCGCRCACCGGCTTCACCGGCGATCTCGGTTACGAGCTGTTCGTGCCGGCTGACAAGGCGTTGAGCCTGTGGGACCGGCTGATGGCGGCCGGCGAGCTGCGCGGCATCCGCGCCATCGGCTATACCGCGCTGAACCGAGCCCGGTTGGAAGCCGRCCTGATCGTCRCCAATGCCGACTTCACCACYGCCGAGCACGCCATCCGCGCCGACCGCTTGCGCATGCCCGACGAGATCGGCCTCGGCTTCATGATCGATCCGGACAAGGGACACTTCAACGGCCGCCGCGCCATCCTCGAAGCGCGGGCGAAAAAGAAACTGCGCCACGTGCTGGTCGGACTTGAGATCGAAGGCAACRTCCCGGCCGAGCATGCCATCGTCTATTACCGCAAAAGCCAGGAGATCGGATTGGTGAGCGCGGCGATGTGGTCGCCCATGGCCAAGCGCAACATCGCGCTCGCCTCGCTGCGGCGACCCTATGGCGAAACGATCGTCGACGACCTCTGGGTCGAGATTTACGCCACGCGCGAGCTGCAGTACCAGAAGCTGATGAAGAAGGCGAAGGTGGTGCCGCGTCCCTTCATCAAGCTCGACCGCCGCACCGCCAACCCGCCCGCGGATTTCTGAGATGGCAAGCGAAGCGGAAGACCTGGAGACGGAAGCCGCCGAGCAGTGGGAGCTGGTCAACACGCCGCTTGGCGAGATGTGGTCCGGCCGCACCCGCTACGCTGCGGCGATGTTTTTCTTCAAGCGCGGCGAGATGAACGCCGAGACGCTGGAGGTCTACCGCATCTGCGCCCGGCTCGACGCGGAAAACCCCTTGGCGATCATCCGCGCCCGCGGCGTCGGTCAGGAATGGCTGAAGCGCATGGGCTACGGTCAGTAGTCCCGCTCAACCTATTGTGCGCTCCAGCACGCTCAACCAATTCCGATAAGCGATCTTCTCGATCAGAGCGCGGCCGAAACCGCGCGCCGCCAGCGCGTCGATGAGCTTGGGCAGGCCGGCGACGTCGCCGATGGGGGCCGGGATCATGGCGCCATCGAAATCGGAGCCGAGACCGACGCCGTCCTCGCCCAGCGCCTGCAAGAGCGAGTCGATATGGCGCACCATGATGTCGATGCTGGTGTCGGCATTCATGCGGCCGTCCTCGCGCAGGAAGCCGGTAGCGAAGTTGAGGCCCACCATGCCGCCCGATTCGCGGATCGCGCCGAGCTGCCAGTCGGTCAGGTTGCGCGAATGACCGCAGATCGCGTGCACGTTGGAGTGGGTGGCGACCAGCGGCGCGTCGCTCAAGCCCGCCACGTCGCGAAAACCCTTCTCGTTGAGATGCGACAGGTCGATCATGATCCTGAGCTGGTTGCAGGCCTTGACCAGYGCCTTGCCGGCATCGGTGAGGCCGGGCCCGGTATCGGGCGAGGATGGGAAGCGGAACGGCACGCCATTGCCGAAGGCATTGGGACGGCTCCAGACGATGCCCAGCGAGCGCAGGCCCGCGGCATGCAGCACGTCGAGCATGGCGAGCCCGGGATCGATCGCCTCGACGCCTTCGATGTGGAACACCGCCGCGATCGAACCCTTGGCCATCGCGTCACGTACATCGCCGGCGCTACGGCAGACGGTCAGCGCGCCAGCGCGCTCCAGCCGAAACAGGATCGAAGCCATGCCGATGGTCGAGGTGATCGCCTCTGCCTGCGGCAGTTCCGGCGGCAGGGGCTCGTTGTCGCTCGGCGCCGGCGGCACGGCGCTGCGCTTCGACTTCTCGACCGGCGGCGGAAAGATCGCGAACATGCCGCCGGCAARGCCGCCCTTCCGGGCGCGCGGCAGGTCGATATGCCCGCCCGGTGTCCCCTCGATGAACAGCTTTTCGACATCGGCTTCCTTCGACTGGTAGAGCCGAAGCAGCGTGTCGTTATGTCCGTCGAAAACGGGGATCAGGTCGGTATCGGTCATCAGGGGAGCCATTCAAATCGGTGACGGGCGGGACGACGGGTTTCGTCCGAAGCGAACCGCCAACTTAGGCAAGATGACCGGGCGGTGCAAATACGAAGGTTGACCCTTTTCCTCTTCCCCCTGCGGGAACTGAGGAACTGAGGAATTGAAGAAGCGACGTCACGTCGGACGCTGAGCTTTTTTCTAAATTCCCCAGTTCTTCAGTTCTTCAATTCCTCAATTCCTCAATTCCCACAAGGGGAGAAGRTAACGCCGTGCTTACTGCTTCAGCACATCCGCCCATTCCGGATGGCGGCGGAACTGGGCGTTGGCGAAGGGRCAGAGCGGGATGATCTTCTTGCCGGCGGCGCGCGCATCCTCGACGGCGCGGGTGACGAGCCGAAGCCCGGCGCCCTGGCCGCGAAAGGCGTCCGGCACCTCCGTATGATCGATGATGAGCTGGTGCTCGCCGATCTTGGTGAAGGTCATCTCGGCCTCGGCGCCGCCGGGTCCGCGCAGCACATAGCGCCCCTTGGAGCCGTGGTCTTCCAGTTCGATCTCGGGCAGTTGGTCAGCCATTTAGTTGCCTCCTTCGGCAGCCGGCGCCGGGGCAAAAAGCCGCCGCGCCGCTTCGATTTCATTCGGCCGAACCTCATGCCCGCCGTCGTGCCATTCCACTGTGGCATCGGCGCCGTCGGCGCGCAAATAGGCCTCGAGCCGCGACGTCAAATTGGGCGGGCAGATCGGATCGCGCCTGCCGGCCGTGATCAGGATGCGCCGGCCGGCAAGGCTGCCCTGCACCTGCGGTTCGAACGGGATCAGCGGATGCATCAGCGCCRTGGCATCGAACAGGCCGGGCTCGGCGAATACCACCGAAGCCAGGATATTGGCGCCGTTGGAATAGCCGAGGCCGAACACCRCCGAGGGCTTTGCCGCCTCGACATGCGCCTTGACGAAGCCCGCCATCTTCGCCGTCGCCCGCGTCAGGTCGTCCATGTCGTAGACGCCCTCRCCAGTGCGGCGGAAGAAACGCGCGGCGCCATGCTCCGAGACATCGCCGCGCGGCGAGACGATCGTCGCCGAAGGCACAAGATCGCGGCCGAAACCGAGAAGCTGGTTCTCATCCGCGCCCGTGCCGTGGAAGACGAAGAGCAGCGGGCTGCCCGGCGAACCGGGCAGCACCTTGTGGATGTAAGCGTCCTTGCTCATGGCTCAGTCTTCCAGCTTCTGCAGATGTTCTTCGAGGTAGGGCCGCAGATGCTGATGCTGCGTCGGCAGCTTCAGCGCCTCGCCGAGATGCGCGGTGTCCTCGTCGCGGTCGAAACCCGGTTCGTTGGTCGCCACCTCGAACAACACGCCGCCCGGCGTGCGGAAATAGATCGCCCAGAAATAGTCGCGATCGATGACCGGCGTCACGCCATAGCCCGTGTCGACAAGGGCCTTGCGCACTTCGAGCTGCTTGGCGCGATCCTCGACCGCGAAGGCAACGTGATGCACCGAGCCGGCGCCGAGATTGGCAAAGCCGGCGCCAGGCAGCGATTCGATGTCGACGACATCGGCGCCATTGCCGTTCTTGATCGCCAGCCGACGTATATTGCCGGACTTGTCGACCTCCTCATAGCCCATGAACTTCAAGAGTTCCTCGGTGGCGCCGCCATCCTTGAGCCGCAGCGAGACCGAGTGGAAGCCACGGATCGCCTCGTCGCCGGGAACACCGCCCTTGACCCATGGCGCTCTCTTGTCGGCCTTGTCCTCGACCAGCGCGAAGCTGTCGCCGTCCGGGCCGGTGAAGGTCAGCCGCTTCTCGCCAAAACTTTCCGTGCGGGCGACATTGCCCACGCCTTCGTCGGCGAAGCGCTTTTCCCAATAGGCGAGCGTGCCCTCCGGCACGGAGAACACCGTCGTGCCGACCTCGCCCACGCCGTGCCGACCCTTGCCGATATCGGGGAACGGGAWATAGGTCATCACCGAACCCGGCGTGCCGACCTCGTCGGCATAGTAGAGGTGGTAGACGTCCGGTGCGTCGAAATTGACTGTTTTCTTCACCCGGCGCAGGCCGAGCTTCTTCGTGAAGAACTCATTGTTGCGACGTGCGTCGCTCGCCATCGAAGTGACGTGATGCAGACCCTGGATCTGATTGAGCATGATCGTGCTCCTTCCCGTGTTCTTGTGCGGCCCTCGCCGCTGTCCACGCCAATATGAGGATGGGTGGGCCGGCGGCAAAGCGGGCAAACACAGAATGGACTGTGTCATAAAAGTGAACGATCGTTCAAAATATGTTCACCAATCTATCACYGGCATTGACTTGCAACGCCGGTGATTTCCGTTCCATCTGGGCGCTTCCATAAGGAGACGATCTTGGACCATCCGACGAGCCGCCCGAACGTCCTCCTCATCACCTGCGACCAGTGGCGCGGCGATTGCTTGTCGGCCGCCGGCCATCCGGTGGTGAAGACGCCGAATGCGGATGCGCTTGCCGCGGAAGGCGTGCTTTTCCGCCGCCACTACGGCGGCGCAGCACCCTGCTCGCCGGCCCGTGCCTGCCTCTATACCGGGCTCTATCAGATGAACAATCGCGTCTGCCGCAACGGCACGCCGCTCGACGCGCGTCATGGCAACATCGCGCTTTCGGCGCGCGCGGCGGGCTACGACCCCACTTTGTTCGGCTACACCGATGTCTCGCTCGACCCCCGGCAACTCTCGCCCGAGGATCCGCGGCTGCGCAGCTAYGAAGGCGTGCTGCCGGGCTTCACCGTGCGCCAGGCGCTGCCGGAGCATCAGAAGCAGYGGCTGTCATGGCTGCGGGCGCAAGGCGTCGACACAAGCGCCGGAAGCCCCGGCATCCACCGTCCGGCCAGCGGCCAGGACCAAGGCGATGTGACCAACGCGCCGCCGGTCTATTCGAAAGACCAGACGCCGACCGCTTTCCTGGCCGGCGAATTCATTCGCTGGCTGGGCGAGYAGGAGGAGGGCGCGCCATGGTTCGCGCATATCTCCTTCATCAGCCCGCACCCGCCTTTCATCGTGCCGGAGCCCTACAACAGCATGTACGATCCGGCTGAAGGTCCCGCCTTCAAGCGCGCGRCAAGCTGGCAGGCCGAAGCTGCGAACCACTCCTATCTCGCCTACGATCTCGAYCGGCRGAAGCGGAYAAAATTCGTGCCCGGCAGCGAAGGCAAGGTGGCGGAGTGGAGCGAGGAGAATTTCCGCCGCATCCGCRCGATCTATTACGGCATGATCTCCGAGGTCGACGCGCAGCTCGGCCGCGTCTGGCAGGCGATCAAATCAGCGGGCGCCTGGGACGACACTGTCATCGTGYTGACCTCCGACCATGCCGAGATGATGGGCGACCATTTCATGCTCGRCAAGGGCAGCTTCTTCGACGCCAGCTATCACATTCCGCTGATCATCCGCGATCCGCGGCGCAGCGCGACAGCCGGCGTATCCGTCGATCGTTTCACCGAGGCCGTCGATATCTTCCCGACCTTGCTCGACGTGACCGGCGCCGCGCCGCAACGCCATCTCGACGGCCGYTCGCTGGTGCCCTGGCTCGACGGCAAGGGGCCGGAGACCTGGCGCGACGCCGCGCATTGGGAATTTGATTTCCGCACGGTCGCCAAAGGCGAGGCCGAACGCCATTTCGGTATCGAATCGCGCGCCTGCAACCTCGCCGTTATCCRCACGGCGGACTTCGAATATGTCCATTTCGGCGGTGGCCTGCCGCCGCTTCTGTTCGACCTGTCGAAGGATCCAGGCGAGCTTAACAATGTCGCCGAAGATCCATCCTATCTGCCGGTGCGGCTGGAGTTCGCGGAAAAGATGCTCGCCTGGCGCGCCGCGCATCTCGACCAGTCGCTGGCCTTGGCGGAACTGACAGAAGATGGAGTGGTCGGGTACGTGAGTAGGCAGTAGGCAGTAGGCAGTAGGCAGTAGGCAGTAGAATATCCCTTGCCGCCCGGTGGCTTACCAACTCATTTTTCGCCTACTGCCTAATCCCTACTGCCTATTCCCTTACTTCAGCATCATCCGCTGCTGATCACGGTTGGCGGCATAGCTGCTCTTGTCGTAGGCCGTCTGCGCCTGCAGYTGTTCCTTGGTGAAGTTGGTGTAGAGGTACTTCTTGCCRTTCTTGTCGGTCATGAATTTGAGCTTGTCCATGCCGATCGCCACTTCCTTGGCGCCGATGCCGAGGAAACCGCCGACRTCGACAATGACCGCGTCGGGCTTTTGGTCCGGCGTCAGCACGACGTCGCCGATCGAACCGATCTTGGCATCGTTGGCGCCGTAGACCGTCGTGCCCTTGAGGTCGTCGACGCGCATGTTGCCCATCGGCATCTCGGTCAATGTCGATTTGTCGATGGATGCGGTCTTGGTCTGGTCGGTTGCCGCAGTGCCGCTATCGGCAGGCTTGTTCTCGGCCGTGCTCTGGGCTGGCGGTGTCGCAGGTTTATTCTCGGCCGTCGACTTGGCGGGCTCCGCCGGCTTCGCTCCCTTATCCGAGGTCGTATCCGAAGACACTACCGCGGGCGTGGTTGCGGCCGGCGCATTATTCGCGGCCGTCGTCGTCGAGCCGGGCGCCGGATCATAGGCCTTGCGGTCGAACTCGGCCTGGGCCTGCAGCTGCTCCTTGGTCGTCTCGGCCACCAGCCAGCGGTCGCCGTTCTTCTCCGCCCATTTTGCCTTGRCGAAGTCATAGGTGACATTCTTGGTGCCGATGCCGAGGAAGCCGCCGACGCCGATCACMAGCGATTCGGCCTTGCCGTCCTTGGCGAGCACGATGTCCTTCACGTCGCCGATCTTCTGGGCRTCGTCCGCGGTGCCGTTATAGACCGACTCGCCCATGATGTTGGTGGCGAGGTTGCCCTCCGCCTTCTTCACCGGCTCGGCCGGGGCGGCCGCCGGGGCCTGCGTCGTGTTGTTGGCGGGCTGCGTGGCGTCGGCCGACTGCGCCGGGGCCGGATCGTAAGGCTTGCGGTCGAAGGCCGGCAGAGCGTTCAGCTCATCCTTGGTCGATTTGGCAACCAGCCAGCGGTCGCCATTCTTCTCGGCCCATTCGAGCTTGCTGTAGTCGAAGGCGACGTCCTTCTTGCCGACCCCCAGGAATCCACCGACGCCGATAATGGCGGATTTGGCATTGCCGTTGGAATCGAAGACCACATCATCGACCTTACCAATGTTCTGGGCGTCATCACCGGTGCCGTTGTAGACGGACTCGCCGATGATGTTCGTCATCAGCGCGCCGTCCGAGCGTACGACCGGAGCCGGGTTTTCGRCTGCTGGGGACTGTGGGGACGGAGCGGGCGTCGTCTGTGCAAAAGCGCCGGTCRCAAGCAGCGTCGCGATCGCGGTCGTCGCAAAAAGGGTGCGGATCATCATAGTCTCTCCTCGTGCCTGATCTATGCATTGCGCTCCCTCGCCCAACCTCAGAACGGCGAGTCGGGAGCGGCAGTGTCGACAGGATCACAACGTTGTGACCGGGGTGTTGTTCCAAACCACAACGCGCTCACCCGGTTGCCCCTGGGGCTCCGGCGGAACTTTTGCGGCCGCACCGTCGTTTCCGCCGCGGCAGAGGTCTGCCGGCTCAGATCGACGGAGAGGTGCATGCGGTTTGCTGCGGTGCTGAACCAGGACGGCGGTACGCTCCGCACCATCGACATTGAAGCATTTTCCGAACAGTTGCGTCAGACACTCGAGGCATCGGGACATTCGGTCGAGGTCGACATCGTCGCCGGCCGCGATGTCGCCGCAGCGCTGCAAAGGGCGATCGCCAAGCGCAATATCGATGTCGTTCTTGCCGGAGGCGGCGATGGCACGATTTCCACCGCGGCGTCCCTGCTCATGAACAAGAAAAAGGCCCTGGCCATCTTGCCCGCCGGCACGATGAACCTCTTCGCGCGCGGCTTGGGCATTCCGCAGACATTGGGAGCGGCGCTGCAGGCCTTTGCCGATGGCGAGGTGATCGCCGTCGATATGGCAAGCGCCAACGGCCAGCCTTTCGTGCACCAGTTCTCGGTCGGCATGCATGCCAGGATGGTTCAGTTGCGCGAAAAAATGGATTTTGGCTCGCGTCTCGGAAAGATGCGAGCGTCCATCCGCGCCGCCTGGGAGGCGATCAAGAACCCGCCGGCGCTTAAGGTGAGCCTGAGCGTCGGCAAGGCCGAGATCGTCACCCRCACGACCGGCATTGGCATTTCCAACAACCTGTTCGGCGAAGGCCACCTGCCCTATGCYGACAATCCGGCGGGCGGCGTGCTCGGCATCTATGTCAGCGTCGCGCGCCGGCGTCATCATCTGGCGAAGCTTTTGCTGGACATGCTGCGCGGCAGATGGCGCCGGAGCGCGCATGTCGAGGTTCATCAGGCTGACAAGGCTGTGCTGAAGATCTACTCTCCGGTCAAAAAGGTTCGCGCCGTCATGGACGGCGAGTTGATCCGGTTGGCGCGCGAAACGACGATCGAAATCCACCCCGGCGCCCTGAACGTCCTCGTTCCCTCGCGCGGCATCAGCGCAAAGGCGGCGTGAACGGAAAGCGCTCTTCAGGGTTGCGAGGTCGGTTGGGCAGGAGCGGGACCCTGCTCGGTGCCGGGCGGCTGCGGTACATGCTGCGCGCCGGAATTSGGCGACTTTATCAATTCGCCGTAAATCTCGACTGCACCCCATGCAATGAACGCCAGCAAGAGGCCGGCGATGAGTATCCTCAAGGCGTGCCAGCCCCAGTGTCCCTGACGGGCTTTGTCTTCAGGAACGATCTTGGTCATGATTGGCCTCCATGTTGCGTGGTGGCGGGTGTTTCGGGCATGGCACGGTCGGGTAACGGGTCCTTTACGTGAAGGTTCCCGACCGGCTGGCATCGCTTTCGCGATCATTGGGATGGAATGAGGCCAGCGCGCGCTTCAAGCCTTGAGAGCAGGTCAGCGCTCAGCAGAATGCGTGAGGCGGACGCCAGCCTGAGAAAGTCGAACAGCCTAATGCATGTCTTCCGGCGCGCGCGGCTTGGGCTTGGCGTTCTCGCGATAGATGGCGTAGGCGACAACTGCCAGGGCGGGCGCGATGACGGCGCCCAACCCGGCCTTGCTCCTGGCAAGGGCCGGAAGCAAGGCAAGTGCCGCGGTGACGCCCAGCGCGGTCATATCGGCCTGYCGCCGCCGCGCGCGCCGCCTGCTGCGCATGCTCGTCGTCAGCTTGTGAACGACAAGGATGAGCCCGGCAATCACCAGGAACCCTATGCCGAAGCCGAGGCAGGTTGCCAGCGGTCCATAGCGCGCCGCGAGCCAGATATACGCGGCGCCGATGAGGAAGCCGACACCGCACAGGGCAAAAACGGCGGCAAGTCCGTAAAGGATTGCCGTCATCCGAGCTCTTTGCAAAGCGGCCATTGCCTCGCCCGAGGCAAGGGCCGAGATCAACGAGACAAGCGTCCCCATCTGAGACTAGCGGCGGGAAAGCAGGGCGAACAGGAAGCCGACACCCGCTGCGATCGCCAGCGACGTCATCGGCTTCTCGCGCACTTTGGCGATCAGCTGCGCTTCGATATCCTCGGCGCTGCCCCGCATGCTCTCGAAGGCAGCTTCGCCTTGCGCACGCAACTGTTCGACGCCCTCCGAGGCAGCGCGACGGGCCGCGCCATAACCGTGTTGGCCGGTCTTGGCGAGTTGCTCCGTGAGTTTCTGGATATCCGCTTTCAATTGCTCGATATCAGCCTCCAGGTCGGCGGTGGTCGCTTCGTCCGTCGCGGATTTGCCGGCTGCGGTTGCCATCTCTAACTCCTTGCGTTTGCTTGGATTTCAACGTCTGTTCTGCATCAAAGTTCCCGATTCGACGGCTCGAGCCGACCTAGATCAGCGGCCGCCGTTCCTCGCCGAGCCCCTCCCAGCGCGCAAGCTTCTTCAGTCCGTCATGGTCGATCACTTCGCAGCCRCCATCTCGCCACAGAACGAGCTTGCGGTCCATCAGCTTGCGGATCGTCTTGTTGGTGTGGACCAGAGAAAGGCCGAGCGTGTCGGCGATATGCTGTTGCGTGATCGGGATTCGCGGCGTCTTGCCATTCAGTCCGGCGCTGCGCGCCCGGCTGGCGATGAAGGCGATGAGGTAGGCCGCTCGCTCGAGCGCGGTGCGGCGGCCGATACTGAGCAGATTCTCGTCCAGCATGCGTTCCTCACGCGACGCGATCCAGGTGATGTCATAGGCAAGGCCGGGATGGTTGCGATAGAGTTCCTGCAGTTGGTCGCGCTCGAAGACGCACAGCAGCATCGGCGACAAGGCTTCGACGGAATGCTGCATCTCGCCCATCACGCTTCCCTGCAGGCCGATGAGATCGCCAGGCATGGAATAATTGAGGATCTGCCGGCGCCCGTCGGGCAAGAGCTTGTAGCGGAACGCCCAGCCCGACAGCACGGTGTAGAGATGTGCGCTGTGGCTGCCTTCGACCAGTATTGTCGCCCCTTTGTCGACGGCGAGTTCACCGCGCTTGAAAGCGCTCACGAACTCCAGCTCCTGTTTTTCGAACGCGCGAAAAACAGGCAATGGCCGCAACGGGMACTCTTCGCAAGAATATTGACGGCTCGCAGCCGGATGTGCGCTTTGGCTGGACATTTCGACCCCTCTTCGAAATCCCTGCCCCTGTGGGCGCAAGGAAACGCTTGAAACCGCCGGGGGTTCCGCGAGGCTTGGACTCCTGTCTCTTTTGGCCACGTCTTTTTTAAATGACATGGCGACGAATTCCGAGCATGAGTGCGGCCCTGCCGAGGAGACACCGATAAGTGCCAGCACTGCTTGACGGACTGCGTATCCTCGTCCTGGAAGACGAGTTCCTGATCGCGATGGACGTCGAGCAGCTTTGCCGCGACCACGGCGCCGCCGATATCACGATCGCGCGCACGCTCGGCGAGATCGACGGGCAGGYGCTGCCCGCGCGTTTCGACGTGGCGGTGGTCGACCTGATGCTCGGCGAGGTTTCGACCCTGGATTTCGCCGCCCGGCTCCGCCGCGAGGGCATACCGTTCGTATTTGCCTCCGGCTATTCGGATCCGGACGAGGTCAAGGACGCGTTCCCGGACGTCCAGCTGGTCACCAAGCCTTACTCGGGCGACGATCTGATCGAAGCCCTAGCCATGGCCTGCGGCCGGATCGCCCCGGCCTGAGGCTATCCTTGCAATCGGAATCGTAACGATGATCGGCTCAAGCCGCGTTCGAACCTGTCACCTGCGCCGAGATCGCATCGGGCCCGAACTCGTCCTCTCCGGAAATCTTGAGGATCTCCTGCAGCCTTGCGCGCGCCCGGCTGACGCGGCTCTTGATCGTTCCGACCGCGCAGCCGCATATCTCGGCGGCTTCTTCATAGGAGAAGCCTGAAGCGCCGATCAGGATGATGGCCTCGCGCTGGTCCTCGGGCAGTTGCTCGAGCGCGCCGCGGAAATCCTTGAGGTCGAGCTGGCCGTGCTGAGCCGGGTGGACRGCAAGCCTGGCCGTCATGATGCCGTCGCTGTCCTGCACCTCGCGGCCGCGCTTGCGCATCTGCGAATAGAATTCGTTGCGCAGTATAGTGAACAGCCATGCCTTCAAATTGGTGCCCGGCTGGAAACTCTCATGCTTGTCCMAGGCCTTGACCAGCGTTTCCTGGACGAGGTCGTCGGCCCGGTCGGCATTCTGCGTCAGCGACACGGCAAAAGCGCGCAGGCTCGGGATCGCACCGAGCAGCTCGGTCTTGAAGCTCTGGGATACCGCCRCCATGCCTCAGTCCTTTTTCTGGGCGGGTTCGGCCTGTTCCAGCTGGCTGAGCAGCTGAGCGAAGCGGTCCGGCACATGGTCCGAGACCAGCTCGTCATAATACTGCTTGAGCTTGCGCGCGATTTCGGAGTTCGCCCCCAGCGGGTTGCCATCCCCGTTCCGATGCCTTTTTTCGGCATCAGCCATCTGCTTTTTTGACATTTCTTTCATAGTAGCCCTAATTTCCAGCACCCGAACCGCTCTTCGACTGCAAACCACAACGCAAGCGGAATCCTCGTCTGGTCGCCCATCCCGAACCCCCGAAACGCCCGCTTTGTAATTTAGTTCCACGGCCGGCGGAACTTTTTCTGGAAGCCGGCGTTTGATTTTTCGGGGCGTGCAATCAGCGTGGCCTTCAACGTGCAACGTCATCTGAGGGAGACGTCAATAATGAGTTTGTCAGCTACCATCGCCCCGCATCTTCCGTTCCTGCGCCGCTTCTCGCGGGCGGTATCGGGATCGCAGGAGAGCGGTGACGCGCTGGTCGCCGCGATGCTGGAAGCCATCATCGCCGATACCAACATCTTCCCCGAAGCCTCGAGCGACCGCATCGCGCTCTACAAGGTTTTCGCCAGGCTGTTCACCTCCGTGGCCATCCGCGTGCCRCAGGAACAGGCTCAGACCGCCTGGGAGCAGCGGGCCGCGGCCAATCTGAATGCGCTCGCGCCCCGTCCGCGCCAGGCTTTCCTCCTGGTTGCCGTCGAAGGCTTCAGCGAGGACGAGGCGGCGGAAATCCTCGACGTCGGGGAGGAAGAGTTCTCGGAGCTGCTGGCCCAGGCAAGCAACGAGATTTCCCGCCAAGTGGCGACGGACGTGCTGATCATCGAGGACGAGCCTCTGATCGCCATGGATATCGAGGAGATGGTCGAAAGTCTCGGCCACCGCGTGGTGGGCACGGCGCGCACGCATGCCGAGGCAGTGGCCCTGTTCGGCAAGACGCGGCCGAAAATGGTCCTGGCCGACATCCAACTCGCCGACGGCAGCTCGGGCATCGAAGCCGTCAACGAAATCTTGTCCTCGACGCCGGTGCCGGTGATCTTCATCACCGCCTTTCCGGAACGCCTGCTGACCGGCGAACGCCCCGAGCCGGCATTTCTGGTCACAAAGCCCTTCAATCCCGACATGGTCAAGGCTCTGATCAGCCAGGCCCTGTTCTTCGATCGCCAGGCCAAAGCCGCCGCCTGAGCCTGCCGAAGCCAAGATATTTCAAGATATTTGGACCCTCATGCGCGGCTTTTTCGCCGCGCGTGACGCTTGCCCGTTTGCGATTTGAAARGCCTTCGAGGGGGATCGTCTTTTTCGGCAAATGGTGGAACAAACGACACCGAGCCACGTTCTTTTCCCGACAGAAGAAGGAGACGCATCATGCTGTACTGGGCGCTCGTATTCCTCGTAGTTGCGATCATCGCCGGCGCGCTTGGGTTCGGCGGCATCGCCGGCACATCGGCGGGCATCGCGCAGATTCTGTTCTTCATCTTCCTCGCCTTCCTGGTGATTTCGCTCATCGCTGGCCTCTTCAGGAGAGCCTGACCGCAACACTGGAAGCCGCACCCCTCAAACGGTTTCCAGCCACCGCCGGACGGCGCCTCGAAAGAGCACCGTCCGGCGGACCGTTTTTGAGGRACCMTGCGGTCGCGGGGGCGGGTGGCCCGCGGAACCAGTTGCGGATTGATCCGTTCAAGGACCGAGCGCGGGAATATATTTCCAATGTCTTCCGAGGGTCCCACGAAAGACGAGAAGCAGAACGGCGAAGTGATAGCGATGCATCCCTCGGAGAGCGGGATGCAGCTGGGGCGGGCCCTGCTTCATGCCCTGCACAATGCCGGGATCTCGGTTCTCTACCAGGACCGGCAGATGAAGACGGTCTGGGCGCRCAACATGAGCGCGCCTTGGGCGTCCGAGACGGCCGACGGCAAGGATTTGCTTTCGCCGGTGCAGGCCAAGCGCATAGAAGCGGCCAAGCTGGGTGTGATCGAATCCGGCAACGCGGATCAGCTCGAGCTCAGCATTCCGGGAAGCCAGGGCGTCCGCTGGTTCCAGCTTTGGATCGATGCCGACCGCGGGGAAGCCGGCGACGTTCTTGGCGTCGTCACGACGATGGTGGAGACGACGGAGCAGAAACGCCGCGAGCAGACGCTGAAGGCATTGCTGCGCGAAGTCAGCCATCGATCGAAGAATCTCCTGGCCATCATCCAGAGCATCGCCACGCAGACCGGACGCTATACGGAGACGCTCAGCGACTTCCTGGCGCGGTTCCGCGGCCGGTTGCAATCGCTCGCTTCCTCGCAGGATCTGGTCACATCCTCCAACTGGCGAGGAGCGGCGCTGCAGGAGCTCGTATCGGGCCAGGTCGGCCGCTACAGCAGCGATCTGGCCAAAAGCCTGCGGTTCACGGGCGAAAATCCCTACCTCAATCCCAACGCGGCCCTGCATATCGGCCTGGCGATGCATGAGCTGGCCGTGAATTCCGTGAGCTATGGCGCCTTGTCCCGGCCGGACGGGCATGTCGAGGTGCGCGCCCGGCTCCATCCCGAAAACGGAACCTCGCCCAATCTTTTGCTGACCTGGACCGAAGCGATCGGCGACGCCCCGCGCAATGAGAAGCGCTTCGGCAGCGTGGCGCTGGAACGCGTCGTGCCGATGTCGCTGAATGGCTCCGCGACGCTGGAAATCGGCAAGGACCGCATGGAATACCGTCTCACCGTCCCGCACGGGAATTTCGAGACGGATTGATCATGYCGCCGATGGCGCGAGAGCAATTCCAGGAAAAGTGCGTCGCTGTTTTCCGTTCGRAATTGYGGTAAAATCGAGCCTTGCCGGCAAAGCGTCTTAACCGGCTGTTCACCATAAAGTCCGATTCTGTGTTCCCGGCCAACAATACGCCGGACACCCATCCGCGCCCCGGCGTGCGACCTGGGAGACTGACATGATGGTTGCCGACATGAACAGGCTGGAACAGGCCGCCCGCGTCTCGATGAGCGGCTTCCAGGATGCCGAGCCGCCGCCGGCGCGATCGTCGCATCTTTCGCTCCGCCTCGGCGCGATCGCGCTTCTGGCGGCTGTGGCCTTGGCCGCGGCCTGGCAATTGTTCTGACCCCGCGCGGGATCGAGACAGAACCTTGAAGCGCCGCCTGTATCCGTTCGACGCGACGCCTTGAAATCCAGGCCCGGAACTTTCGTTCGCCGAGAATCGTTGTGTGCGGCGAGAGGTTTGGAGCCATGGAACACATCGCCGCATTGCTTTTCGTCGTCGGCTGTTCGAGCACGATGACCGATTGCCGGGAACTTCAAGTGCCCGTCAGCGTCTTTGAGAGCGCTGAGGCCTGCGTCGCCGAATGGCCTTTCGCCCTCGGCGACCTGCAGGGTCAGGCCCCCCACATCATCGGCAAGTGCCTTGCCGTCGATCCGGCGCTGGAAGACGATTACGATCAGATCGTCTGGAACGTGCGGTCCGACGGCACGCTGGTCGCGTCTTTGGAGGTTTCCGGCATGCTTGTCGCGTCAAACAGCGCGCGCCCCGAAAAAGACTATCTTAAACAACAGTAAGATCGGGCAGGCAAAGCCCGTTTTTTCGTGATAAATGGCTGTTGGCACTGCCAAAAGTGAGGACAAAAGTGAGGAGCAATTCTATGCGGAAGATGATCATTGCCATGGTTGCCGTGGTCGCCGTCAGTGGCTGCACCACGACCGAGCAGGACGTCGTGGGCGGCGGCCTGATCGGCGCCGGCGTGGGCGGTCTGGTCGGCGGCGGCAAGGGTGYGCTGATCGGTGCGGCCGTCGGCGCCGGGTCGGGCCTTCTGGTTCGCAACCTGCGCAACGGCTATTGCCAGTATCGCGATCATCGCGGCCGGATCTACACGGCTCGCTGCAACTAGTTCGGTACCTGAGAGAGACCGGAGGCCGGCAGCCGGCCTCCGGTTCCCCTCGGATTAAAATGCTGATTCGCCAGCCAAGAACTTTTGAGCCGCTCACGCGGCCAGCGGGATCCTGATTTCCACCTTCAGTCCATCGTCACGATAGTCGCGCGCGATCGTGCCATGCAATTCACGCGTGACATTGACGTCTATCAGCTTGGTGCCGAAGCCGGTCTTGGCCGGCGCTTCCAGGTTCTTCTGGCCCGTTTCGCGCCAGTTCAAGAGCAGCGTCCGCTCGCGAYCGCGCCCCTCAATGCTCCAGTCGACCTTGAGGGCGCCCACCGAATTGCCGGCTTCGCCATATTTCAGCGCGTTGGTGGCGAGTTCGTGGAAGGTCAGCCCGAGCGCTTGCGTCGTCGTCTCGTCGAGCAGCACCTCCGGCCCCGACAAGACCCCTTCGGGAAGATCCTTGCCGAACACCTGCCCGAGTTCGATGCGCAGCAGGTCGCCAAGATCGGCTTTCTGCCAGCGCGAGCGCGTCAGCATGTCCTGCGATGCGGCCATGGCCTGGAGGCGCGCCGAGAACGAAGCCGAAAACTCCTTGACGTCGGTGGCTTGCGAGGCCGTCTGCCGCGCGATCGCCAGCACGCGGGTGATCGAATTCTTGATGCGATGCTTCATCTCCTGCAGGATCAGGTCCTTTTCCAGCAGGCTCTTTTCGGTCGCCTCGTGCAGCGCCGATTTCGCCTCATAGGTGCGCTCCTGGTAGCGCGCCACCAGCGCGATGGCGCCGGCAAGCAAAAGGCCGAACAGCCCGAGCATCACCGGAATGGCGCGCGAGGACGGCGGTTCGAAAGCGCTTGTCGGCCTGAACAGCACGGTCCAGGGCCGGCCCGCGACGACGATATCGCGACGCGCCAGAAGCTTGGCCCCGATGCGTTCCGCCGGCGGCGCTTCCGAACGGAACAAGAGATTGCCGGCTTCGGGCTTGCCGTCATAGACCTCGACGTTGACCGGCAGCAGCGGCGAATGGCTGAGCGCGACCTGGAACAGGTCCTGCGCGCGGAAGGCCGCGTAGAGAAAACCGGCGGTGGAGGAGCGGCTTGCATTGATCACTTCGGGCGCGGTTTCGACGTTCAGCCGCACGAAAACCAAGAACCCGGTGAAGGTCTGYGCCACGCCGGCGCCCTCGCCGAGCTGGACGACGCCGCTCGCATGCTGCTGGTCGTCGGCCATCGCCTTTTCGATCGCCGCGCGCCGTACCGGCTCGGTGAACATGTCGAAGCCGATGATCGATTGGTTGGACGTATCGAGCGGCTCGAACAGCACGATCGGCGTGCGCCATTGCTCGGTCGTTGCGGGATAGATCGGGTGCGCCGACCCAAGATCGTGCAGGATATCGCGTTCGACCGCCGCCTCGTCGCCGGCCTTGGYGAGCCTCAGGAAGCCGATGCCGCGCAGCCCGGCGAAATTGTCGTCTATATCGAGCGCGGTGAAGAAGGCCTTGAATTCACCGCGCGTGATGTCGCCGTTGCGGGCATCGAACAGCGCCTGCGTCGAACGCAGCAGCGACAGATGCAGGTCGATGCGGCTCTCGATGCGGCTCAGCGCGTCGTCGGCGGTGCCCTCGAACTTGATCCGAGCCGCCTCCTGCGTCGCGAAATAGGCGAACCCCGCCATCGTCAGGCTGATCAGCGCGACGGCGATGAAGGCGACGATCGGAAAGAGCTTCTTCAAATCAAGGATGCGGCCCGTGGACGGTCGACGACCTTTATGGGCAAGTCTCCGCGTCAACACAATGGCGCGGTCAAATCATCGCTGCGGCTGGCATATCATCCAGCCATTACTTAGCCGGCTATCGGTTCGCCTTCATGCCGCGATCTTCAGCGCGCCTGGACCCGGAATCGCCCCTGGCGGGCATTTACCGAGGATGATCATGCCGAGCACCTCGTCCTGGGTGACATCGGTCGTGCGCGCGGTGCCGACCACCTGGCCGTTCTTCATCACGCAGACCCGGTCGGCGAGCTCGAAAACGTCATGGATGTCGTGGCTGATCAGGAAGATGCCGATGCCGTCGGCCTTGAGCTGCTTGACCAGTTCGCCGACCTGCGCCGTCTCCTGCGGRCCGAGCGCCGCTGTCGGCTCGTCCATGATCAGGATGCGGGCGTTGAACAGGATCGCGCGCGCGATCGCCACCGACTGCCGCTGTCCGCCCGACAGCTTGATGACCGGTTCCTTGAAGCGCTGGAAACGCGGATTGAGCCGGCCCATCACCTTGCGCGCCTCGGCTTCCATGGCGACGTCGTCCAGCGTGCCCCAGCCGGTCATCAGCTCGCGGCCGAGGAAGAGATTGGCGGCGGCATCGACATTGTCGGCCAGCGCCAGCGTCTGGTAGATCGTCTCGACACCGTATTTCTTGGCGTCGCGCGGGTTGGCGATCGAAGCCTCCTCGCCATTGATGAAGATCTGTCCGCTATCGCGCTTGTAGGCGCCGGACAGGATCTTGATCAGCGTCGACTTGCCGGCGCCGTTGTGGCCGAGCAGCGCCATCACTTCGCCGGGGAAAAGATCGACCGACGCATCGTCGACGGCGCGGATGCCGCCGAAGGCGATCGAGATATTGCGCATGTCGACCAGCGGAACGCCGGCAGGAGCGGATTTTTCAGCCATGTTGGATCTCTCCCTGATCAAACGCGCTTGCGATAGAGTGTGTCGAGCCAGACMGCGACGACCAGCACGGCGCCCACGACGATGCTCTGCAGCGGCGAGTCGACGCCAAGCAGCACCATGCCGGACTGCAGCGACTGCATCAGAAGCGCGCCAAGCATGGCGCCGAGCACGGTGCCCGAACCGCCGGCAAGCGAAGTGCCGCCGATGACGGCCGCGGCGATGACCAGCAGCTCGTCCAGCGTTCCGAGCACATTGGTGGACGAATTCTRCCTGGCCGACGAGATCGCCGCCGCGATCGTCGCCAGCACGCCCATGATCATGAACACCTTCATGGTGATCCAGCGTGTGTTGATGCCGGCGAGGTTGGCCGCTTCCGGATTGYCGCCGATGGCGAAGACATAGCGGCCGAAGCGCGTGCGCTTGGTGACGAAGGTCATGATCAGGCCGACGGCRACCGCCATCAGCACCGGAATGGCGATGCCATGCGCGATGAACAGCCCGCCCTCGGGCACGGTGATGTTGTTGGCTGCGGCGTAGCGGTTCACGATGCCGACCGGCCACGGGTAGGAGTTAGCGAGCCACACCGCGCCCAGGATGATCGCGCAGGTGACCGTGGCAAGCAGCGTCTCGGCCCATACGGGACGCAGCGGGAAGCGGAAGCGCTTGCGCTGCACGCGGCCGTTGAAATGCATGAAAATCACGGCCAGGCAGGCGACGATGCCGACGGCCCAGCTCCATTTGGCGCCGATCGAGCCCGCCGGGCCGCCGCCCATCAACTGGAAGGTGGCGTCGAGCGGCGCAACGGTCTGGCCGCTGGTGACCCACCAGGCAGCGCCCCGCCATACCAGCAATCCRCCCAGCGTGACGATGAAGGCCGGCACTTCGAGATAGGCGATGATGAAACCCTGGAAGGCGCCGATGATGAGGCCGAGYGCCAGGCCGATCAGCAATGCCAGGATCCAGATCCACGGGTTGCCGAGCTCGAGCCCGACGAAGCGAACCAGGAAATGCACCTGGGCGAAGCCCATGACCATGCCGATCACCCCTTCGGCCGATCCGACGGACAGGTCGATGTTGCGCATGACRATGACCAGCACCATGCCGGAGGCCATGATCGCCACGGCCGAGGTCTGCACCGACAGGTTCCAGAGGTTGCGCGGCGTGAGGAAGGTGCGGCTGTCGAAGTCGAGCGGGTTGACGCCAAGCCGCAGGCTGGAGATCACATGCAGCCCGACCCAGATCAGCAGCAGCGCGCCGATCATGCCGAGCATGCGGGTGTCGAGCTCGGTCGCCTTCAGGAACCGGGCAACGGCGCCGAGTTCGGATGCCCGCGCAGTGTCTGCCGGTGTGGTAGACGTCGTGTCGGTCATGATGTCCTCCCGCCGGCTTGCCGTCTGACGCGGATACCGAAATCGAGCCTAAAAACTATCCGCGCGGGGCGGAAACACAAATCTTTTTGAGAAAACGCCGCGGCTTCAAAGCAATCCCAGGAAAAGTGCGTAGCGGTTTTCCGTTCGGGATTGCGGTAAACAAGGAACAGGAGCGGTTCATTGAACCGCTCCTGCCGCGGCGCAAGGATTTTGATCGAGAGCCGGCAGACTTAGTTGCAGACCTTGACGCTGCCGGCGGGCACGCCCGCGCAGACTTCGTCCTTCTTGATCCAGCCGGCGTCGATGACGACGTTGAGATTGTCCTTGGTGATCGCGATCGGGGTCAGGAACAGCGACTTGACGGTGTTGCCGCCGGGCGTCGTGAAGTCCTTGGCGCCGGCGATATCGCCCATCTTCTTGCCGCCGGCGAGCTGCGAGGCGATCTCGGCGGCGTTCTTGCCAAGCTCGCGCGCGTCCTTCCACRCCGACACGGTCTGCGTGCCGAGCGCGATGCGGTTGAGCGCCGCGTGGTCGCCGTCCTGGCCGGAGACCGGAACGGTGCCGGCCAAGCCTTGCGCCGTCAGCGCCGCGACGACGCCGCCGGCGGTGCCGTCATTGGCCGCGACGACCGCGTCGACCTTGTTGTCGTTGGCGGTCAGGAACTGCTCCATGTTCTTCTGCGCGTTGGCGGGCAGCCAGCCGTCGGTATAGGCCTCGCCGACATTCTTGATCTTGCCGCTGTCGATCGCGTCCTTCAGGACTTCCATGGAGCCCGAGAACAGGAAGTCGGCGTTCGGATCGGCGCCAGAGCCCTTGATGAAGACGTAGTTGCCTTCGGGCTTCACCTTGAACACCTCGCGGGCCTGCATGCGGCCGACTTCCTTGTTGTCGAAGGTCAGGTAGAACACGTCCTTGTTCTCAATCAGGCGGTCGTAGCCGACAACCGGGATGCCTTCGTCGAGCGCCTTCTGCACTGCCGGACCGACCGCCGAAGCGTCCTGCGCAAGGATGATCAGCGCGTTGGCGCCCTGCGAGATCAGGCTTTCGACGTCCGTCAGCTGCTTGCCCGGATTGGACTGCGCGTCGGCCGAAATATACTTGTCGCCGGCGGCCTCGATGGCGGCCTTCATCGCCGCTTCGTCGGTCTTCCAGCGCTCTTCCTGGAAATTCGACCACGAGACGCCGATCACCTTGTCCTTCGCCTCGGCGACCGACGCCAGCGTCAGCGAYATGGCAACGCCCGCCAGGATGGCGGCTGCGAATTTCTTCATGATATCCTCCCTGCGCCCGTATGGCGCGACCCAGACTGGCCCGAAGGCCGGCACAGAGGCTTTTTTTCGAGCCTCGAAAAAACACTGATCCAACGCTGTGCCGCTGTCAACTCGGATTCTGATGGTTTTTGAGGTGCCGCGAACTTTTTTTCGAGCTCCGCAATAAATAATGACAGCGTCGGCTGCTTCTGCCAGTATCCCTAGCATGTCACCGGCGGCCCATGGCATCATCAAGCCGTGATGACCAGGAGGAAATACTTCAGCCAATGTCGGTCGGAATCCGCCACGACGATCTGCGCCGGCGCAACCGCGCCATGGTGATTTCGGCCGTGCGCCGCGCCGGTCAGCCATCGCGGACGGAGATCGCGGCCACCACCGGGCTCAGCCACTCGACCATTTCGGCGATTTCCGCCGATCTGATCCAGGAAGGCATTCTCACCGAAAGCAAGGCCAGCGAGCCGACGGCGTTGAAACGCGGCCGGCCGCAGATCGGCCTGGCGCTCAACCCCGAAGCCGCCGCGGTGCTGACCGTGGTGTTGTCGCTGAACTTCCTGTCGGTCGCCGTCATCGACTATGCCGGCCAGGTGATTGCCGAGGAGCAGCAGCGCCTGGACACACTTGTCATGCCGCGTGAAGAACTGATCGGCGAATGCATGGCGATCGTCCGGCGTCGGTTGCAGGATCCCGACCTCGACGTCGGCAGCGTCGCCCGCATCGCCATGGGTATCCAGGGCATTACCGATTCCCACGCGCGCGCCATGYTGTGGTCGCCGATCACGCCGCTGACCGACATTCCTTTTGCCGACATCCTCGAGAGGGAATTCGGCATTCCAGCCACCATGGAGAACGACTGCAACATGATGGCGGTGGCGCTGCAGTGGCGTGACCCCAACCGCTATCGCGACAATTTCATCGCCATTCTGTTGTCGCACGGCATCGGCATGGGCCTAGTGCTAAAGGGCCAGTTGTTCACCGRCACACATTCCTCCGGCGGTGAGTTCGGGCACATGATCCACCGTCCGGGCGGCGCGCTTTGCCGCTGCGGCCGGCGCGGCTGCGTGGAGGCCTATGYCGGCAACTACGCCATCTGGCGCAGCGCCATGGGCATAAGCGAGGATGCCGCGCCGACGGACGTCGGCGACGCCGACATGCGCGCGCTTGCCGCRAAGGCCCGGCTCGAGGAAGGTCCCGAGCGGGAGGCCTATCGCCGGGCCGGCGAGGCGCTGGGCTTCGGCCTCGGCAGCCTGTTCGCCCTCATCGATCCGGCGCCCGTCGCCATGGTCGGCGTCAGCGCGGCCGCCTTCGACCTGATCGAGCCGGCGCTGAGGAAGGCGATCGCCCAGACCGCCGGCGGCCAGCATTCGGAATCGATCTCCTTCGACACCGAGCCGAACGAGCTGCCGCTGATCCGCGAAGGCTGCGCCATGCGCGCGCTGACCTTCGTCGACCAGGAGATTTTCGCGCCGGGGGTTCAGGCAAGAGCGGGCAAGCACGTCGCTTGAGCCACTTTGAGTGATCGTTGGTTTCGAGTGTCCCGCTGGACACCGGAGATTAGCGAAGGCCCCGAAGCTTCGTCATTCCAGGGCGGAGCAGGAGCGAAGCTCCGTCGCGGAGACCCTGGAATCCATTCCGTTACCTCGGACGTCGGGCGCAGCCGAGCAGAATTCTGCGCCGCCGCAGCGCGTCGACGTCACGGAATGGATCCTCGGGTCTGCGCTGCGTCGCTACGCTCCTTGCTCCGCCCGTCGATGACGAAGCACGACCGTCCCGGCTACTCGCCAACGCATGCGATCCGGTAGCGGACGCGTCATTCTGCGAACGGCGAACCTAATCCTCCCGGATCGCATAGCCCGCCCCGCGGATGGTGCGGATGACGTCGGGCATGCGGCCGTTGTTGACGGCCTTGCGCAGGCGGCCGACATGGACGTCCACGGTGCGCTCGTCGATATAGATCGTCTCGCCCCAGACATTGTCGAGCAGCTGGCTGCGCGAGAACACGCGGCCGGGGTGGCGCATCATGAATTCGAGCAGCCGGAACTCGGTCGGGCCGAGCCTGATCTCGCTCTTCTTGCGGTAGACGCGATGCGATTCGCGGTCGAGCACGATGTCGCCGACCTTGAGCACGCTGGACAGCACCTCAGGCTTTGCGCGGCGCAACAGCGCCTTGACGCGCGCCATGAACTCCGGCGTCGAGAACGGCTTGACCAGATAGTCGTCGGCGCCGGTGGACAAACCTCGAACCCGATCGCTCTCTTCACCGCGCGCGGTCAGCATGATGATCGGCAGCCGCTCGGTCTCTGGCCGCATCCTGAGGCGCCGGCAAAGCTCGATGCCGGACACCRCCGGCACCATCCAGTCGAGCACGAGCAGGTCGGGAACGTTTTCCTGAAGGCGGATTTCGGCCTCGTCGCCGCGGGTCACCACTTCGACCTGGTAACCCTCGGATTCGAGATTGTAGCGGAGCAGCACCCCCAGCGGCTCCTCGTCCTCCACCACCATGATGCGTGGCGCGATCATCGGKGTAACCTTTTCCGTCAGGCCGCCGGCGCCGACATTGCCGTCTCGTCCTGCTTCGGACGGTTGGCGGGCAATTGCGTGCCGGTCAACACATAATAGGCGTTCTCGGCGATGTTGGTCACATGGTCGCCGATGCGCTCGAGGTTCTTGGCGCAGAACAGAAGATGCGTGCAAGCGGTGATGTTGCGCGGATCTTYCATCATATAGGTCAACAGCTCTCGGAAGACGGATGTGTATTTGACGTCGATGCGTTCGTCGTCGTTGCGAAGCTTGGCCAGCGCCGTGGCATCGCCCACCGTGTATTCCTGGATCACGCCCTGGACCTGGATCAGCACCATCTGCGCCATGGAATCGATYGAATGCGTGAGGTCGCGCGGCGCGGCGCTGACGCCGACCGAGCCGACGCGCTTGGCGATGTTCTTGGCGAGATCGCCGATGCGCTYGAGGTCGCCCGCCATGCGGATCGCTCCGACCACGCTGCGCAGGTCGTCGGCCATCGGCTGGCGCTTGGYGATCAGCGTGATGGCGCGGTCGTCGAGCTCGCGCTGCCTTGCGTCCATGATGGCGTCGTCGGAGACGACGCGCTGCGCCAGCGCATTGTCGCTTTCGAGCAGCGCCCTGGTCGAGGCGCYGACCATCGAGGCGGCAAGGTCGCCCATGTCGTTGATGAGCCGGCTGATCTGCCTCAGATCCTCGTCGAAGGAGGCGACGGTATGTTCGGCCATGATGATGTCCTCGTATGTCTTCAGCCGAAGCGGCCGGTGATGTAGTCCTGGGTGCGCTTCTCGCGGGGCGAGGTGAAGATCTTCTCGGTCCGGTCGAACTCCACCAGCTCGCCCAGATACATGAACGCCGTCTGCCGCGAGACGCGCGCCGCCTGCTGCATGTTGTGGGTGACGATGACGATCGTATAGTCGGCCTGCAATTCGTCGATCAGCTCCTCGATCTTGGCCGTCGACAGCGGATCGAGCGCCGAGGCCGGCTCGTYGAGCAGGATGACCTCGGGCTTGACCGCCACGGTGCGGGCGATGCACAGGCGCTGCTGCTGGCCGCCGGAAAGGCTGAGCCCGCTGGCGTTGAGCTTGTCCTTGACCTCGCTCCACAGCGCGGCGCGCTTCAGCGCCTGCTCGACGCGGCTGTCCATCTCGGCCTTGCTGATCTTCTCATAGAGCCTGACGCCGAAGGCGATGTTTTCGTAGATCGACATCGGGAACGGGGTCGGCTTCTGGAAAACCATGCCGATCTTGGTCCTGAGCAGGTTGAGGTCCTGCGAGCGGTCGAGGATGTTCTTGCCGTCGAGCAGCACCTGGCCTTCCGCGGTCTGCTTCGGATAGAGCTCGTAGATGCGGTTGAGCACGCGCAGCAGGGTCGACTTTCCGCAGCCCGACGGGCCGATGAAGGCCGTCACGCTGCGCTCCGGCAGGGACAGGTTGATGTCCTTCAGCGCCTTCGACTGGCCATAGTAGAAGTTGAGGTTCTTGACCTCGATCTTGGCCTTCTCGACGGTCGTCTCGGCTACGTTCAGGTCGGTGGACAACATCGGTTTCATCTGTCCTCTCTGCGTCCGGTCAGGCTGCGGGCGAAGATGCTCAGCCCGAGAACCGTCAGGGTGATTATGAGTGCGCCCGTCCAGGCCAGCTGCTGCCATTCCTCGTAAGGGCTGAGAGCGAACTGGAAGATGGTCACCGGCAGGCTGGCCATCGGGGCATTGAGATTGCTCGACCAGAACTGGTTGTTGAGCGCGGTGAAGAGAAGCGGAGCCGTCTCGCCGGAGATGTGCGCGATTGCCAAAAGGATGCCCGTGACGATGCCGGAGAGCGCCGCGCGGTAGGCGACGGAGCGGATCACCACCCAGCGCGGCGCGCCGATTGCCGTGCCCGCTTCACGCAGCGCGTTGGGCACAAGGTTCAGCATGTCCTCGGTGGTGCGCACCACGACGGGGATCACCAGGATCGACAGCGCGACGGCGCCGGCAATCGCGGAGAAGTGTCCCATCGGCCGCACCATCAGCTCGTAGACGAACAGGCCGATGATGATCGAAGGCGCCGACAACAGGATGTCGTTGATGAAGCGCACCACGGTGGTGAGCCTCGAGAAGCGTCCGTACTCGGCCATGTAGGTGCCGGCCAGCACGCCGATCGGCGTGCCGACGACAATGCCGATGACGGTCATCACGATGCTGCCGTAGATGGCGTTGAGCAGGCCGCCGGCATCGCCGGGCGGCGGCGTCATTTCAGTGAACACGGCCAGGTTCACCCCGGAGAGCCCCTTGTAGAGCAGGGCGCCGAGGATCAGCGCCAGCCATGCCAGGCCGATGCCGGCCGCGATGACGCACAGCGCCATCATCACGGCATTCTTGCGCTTGCGGCTTTGGTGAAGCGATTGGGCAGTCGACATCGGTCAGGCTCCCGTGCGGCTATCGATGCGCAACAGCATGTAGCGTGCGAGCGCGAGGATGACGAAGGTGATGATGAACAGGATCAGGCCGAGCGACACCAGCGAGGATGTATAGAGATCGCCGTCGGCTTCGGTGAATTCGTTGGCGATGGTCGCCGAGATCGTCGTGCCCGGCGCAAACAGCGAGGCGCTGATGCGGTGCGCGTTGCCGATGACGAAGGTGACGGCCATCGTCTCGCCGAGCGCGCGGCCGAGGCCGAGCATGACGCCGCCCATGATGCCGACGCGGGTGTAGGGGATGACGACGCGCCGGGTCACTTCCCAGGTCGTGCAGCCGATGCCGTAGGCCGATTCCTTCAGCACCGCCGGCACCGTGTCGAACACGTCCTTGGTGATCGAGGTGATGAAGGGCAGCACCATGATGGCGAGGATCAGCGACGAGGTCAGCAGGCCGATGCCATAGGGCGGACCGGCAAACAGGCTGGAGAGGCCCGGTATGCCGTGGAAGAGACCGATGATGAAGGGCTGCACCGTCGTCTGCAGGAACGGCGCGAAGACGAACAGGCCCCAGATGCCGTAGATGATCGAGGGAATGCCGGCGAGCAACTCGACCGCGATGCCGATCGGGCGGCGGAGCGGGCGCGGGCAAAGCTCGGTCAGGAAGACGGYGATGCCGATGCCGATCGKCACGGCGATGAGTATGGCGATGGCCGAGGTGACGATGGTGCCGTAGATGGGCGCGAGCGCGCCGAAATTCTCGGTGACCGGGTTCCAGGATTCGGTGGTCAGGAAGGAGAAGCCGAATTTCGACAGCGCCTGCCACGAGCCGGCGACCAGCGAGATCGCGACGCCGCCGAGGAGAACCAGCACGAGGATGGCGGAAAGACGCGTGGCCGTCCGGAAGAACATGTCGGTGACGGCGAAGCGGCGCACCGTCGCTTCCCTGGTCCGCATGGCGGATGATGTCGCAGCTTCGGAAACGGCTGTCATTGAGCCCCTCGCATTTCGAAAGAGACAGGAGGGCGCCGGAAGCGCCCTCCCTTGTTCGTCAGAATTACATGCCGGAATAGAGCGGCTTGCCGTTCGCGTCGACGATGTCCTTGCCCCACATTTCCTCGACGCTCTTCACGACGGCGTCGGGCATCGGAACATAGTCCAGGCTGGCGGCCAGCTCGTCGCCCTTGGCGTAGGACCAGGCGAAGAACTTGAGCGCTTCGGTCGTGGCCGCCGCGTCGTCGGGCTTCTTGTAGACGAGGATCCAAGTGGCCGAGGTCATCGGCCAGGTTTCGGCGCCGGCCTGGTTGGCCAGGATGACGCCGTAACCCGGCTGCGAGTTCCAGTCGGCGTTGGCCGCGGCGRCCGAGAAGGCGGCGGCCGTCGGCTCCACCTTCTTGCCGTCCTTGTTGATCAGGTCGGTATAGGTGAGCTTGTTCTGCTTGGCATAGGCGTATTCGACATAGCCGATCGCGCCGCCGGTCTGCGAGACGTTGTTGGCGACGCCTTCATTGCCCTTGGCGCCGATGCCCACCGGCCATTCGAGCGCGGTGTTGACACCGACCTTCGACTTCCAGTCGGCGCTGACGTCGGCCAGGTAGTAGCTGAAGTYGAACGTGGTGCCCGAGCCGTCCGAACGGTGGACGACGGCGATCGCMTGGTCGGGCAGCTTGACGTCGGGGTTGAGCTTCTTGATCGCTTCGTCGTTCCAGTTGGTGATCTTGCCGGCGAAGATGTCGGCCAGCGTCGGACCGTCGAGCACCAGTTCGCCCGGCTTGACGCCTTCGAGGTTGACGACCGGAACGATGCCGCCCATCACCATCGGGAACTGCGCGAGCCCGGTGGAGTCGAGATCCTCGCCCTTCAGCGGCGCGTCGGAAGCGCCGAAGGTCACGGTCTTGGCCTTGATCTGCTTGATGCCGCCRCCGGAGCCGATCGACTGATAGTTGAGACCGATGCCGGTCTCCTTCTTGTAGGCGTCGGCCCACTTCGCATAGATCGGATAGGGGAAGGTGGCGCCGGCGCCGGAGATGTCGGCAGCCATCGCGGCGGCCATGCTAAGGGTTGATGCCGCAGCCATTGCAATCGCAACGGCCGCCGAGCGGATGAAATGTCTCATGTGGCCTGCTCCTGTTCGGAAGATGGTCTTTCGGCACCCGTTCTATCGGCGCCCGGTGAGCRCAATAGCCCTCGATTATTACAGTCGCATGACAGTTTCGTGTCAGCCCGGTAACGCCTGAAAAGGGGGTGCCTGGAGAGGCCCGCGGCGGCCCCGAAGGACCGGCCGGAGTTTGCCGCGGAAATCAGCAACTTGTCTGGCTTTTGAAGCAAAATTTATCCCGGCGGCCATGACCATGGCCGCCGGGAAATAAAATCCGGACGAGAGYGCGTTGCCTGAATGCCAGAGCGGATCATGGCCTGGCCATCGCCGAAAACAGGTCCGTTGGGGTAGAGTCGACGCTGTTCCTTGTTGGCGGTCGCTGCTCCCGCCCGTAACCGAAGAGCGGAATCAACAGCCACATTGTCCGAGCTTGGTTTTTGCTTTGGTATGGTGCGATCGCACCATACGCATGCGTCAGTCTCTTGCCGCAGTCCTGCCCGCCAAATTCGTTCTAAAGCGCGTCGCAATCTTTCAGATTCGCTCCATGCGCTTTAGGTTTTTGATTTTGCGCATGTCTTTATCCCGAAACCGGTTCCCACTTTCGGGAGACATGCTTTAACCGGCGTTGCGCCGGGTCTCGACGTCCGAGCCCAGCCAGCGATCGAGCTTTTCGAGCAGCGCCCGCGGACTGATCGGCTTTGGCAGATAATCGTCCATCCCGGCCTCCAGGCAGCGTTCACGGTCGCCCTTCAGCGCATGCGCGGTGACGCCGACGATCGRCACATGCGTGCCCATATCCTCCTCGAGCCGGCGGATGGCGCCCGTCGCCTCCAGTCCGTTCATTTCCGGCATCGACACATCCATCAGGATCATGCGCGGATTGAGCCTGCCGAAGGCGTCGAGCGCCTTGCGGCCGTTGCCGACGATCTCGAAGCGGTAACCGGTCTCGCCGAGGATCTGGGTGAACACCAGCTGGTTCACCTCATTGTCCTCGGCGACGAGGATGTCGAGCCCGCGCTCCGCGTCGGTTGGGCGTGGACGCGCCCGCACCGGCGGCGGCTGCAGCATGGCGCGCTCCGACGCCGCCGCCTGCGCCGGCGCGGCTTGCGGAAGGCTGTTGCCAACGGCGGGTTGCGCCGCGGCGCTGCTGTGGCGATGGCGCTGGATGGTCGCGACCAGCGTCTCCAGGAGGATGGAGGAGCGCGCCGGCTTGATGAGCTGCGCATCGATGCCGAGGTCGCGATAGGCCGTGTTGGCCAGCGACTGGTCGACGGAGGTCAGCATGATGATGGGCGTATGCGCCAGGCCCGCCGTGTTGCGCACGATGCGGGCCATCTCGGCGCCGGTCATGCCGGGCATCTGGTAGTCGAGCACCACGCAGTCGACCGGCACGCCATAGGCGGCGGCGGCAATCAGCACCCTCAACCCCTCGGCGCCRCTTTCGGCCGCGCAGGAATCGAACGTCCACGATGCCATCTGCTCGCTCAGGATCGAGYGGTTGACGGCGTTGTCGTCGACGATGAGAACGCGCGCGCCCGTGACGTCGACCGGCATGATGCGCTGTCCGCCCTGCTCGGCCCGGGGCAGCGTGACCGTGAACCAGAAGGTCGAGCCCTTGCCCTCGGCGCTGTCGACGCCGATCTCACCGCCCATCATCTCGACCAGCCGCGAGGTGATGGCAAGGCCAAGCCCGGTGCCTTCGTGCCGCCTGGTCGAGGAGGTGTCGACCTGGCTGAATTTTTCGAACACCAGCTTCAGCTTCTCTTCCGGAATGCCGATGCCGGTATCGGTGACCGATATGGTGAGCCTTGTTCCCGCCGGAACCCGCTCACCGGTGACATCGACCAGGACATGGCCTTCGTCGGTGAATTTCACGGCGTTGCCGAGCAGGTTGGTGACGATCTGCCTGACGCGGCCGACATCGCCGACGAACTGGCCGTCGAGCCCCGGCTGGATGCGGACGATGAGCTCCAGGTCCTTCTCCTTGGCGCGCGTCGACACCAGCGTCGCCACATCCTCGATCGCCTCGGCGAGGTTGAAGGGCGCCGGGTCGAGCACCAGCTGGCCGGCGTCGATCTTGGAGAAGTCGAGGATGTCGTTGATGATGGTGAGCAGCGCGTTGCCGGATTTGACGATGATGTCGGTGAACGTCTTCTGCTTCGGATCGAGGTCCGACTTTGCCAAAAGCTCTGCCATTCCAAGGACCCCGTTCATCGGCGTGCGGATCTCGTGGCTCATATTGGCGAGAAATTCCGACTTGGCCCGGTCGGCGAGCACGGCGCGCCGCTGTGCTTCGCTGAGCTCGGCCTCGCGCTGCTTGAGCTCGGTGATGTCGGTGGTGGAGCCGATGAGATAGAGCGAGCCGTCCGAGGCGATCATCGCGCCCTTGCGCGCGAACTGGTGCCTGACGCTGCCGTCCGGCATCGTCACCGTTTCCTCGATCTCCTGCGTTTCGCCGGTGCGCAGCACGGCAAGGTCGCCGGCGACGAAAGCTTCGCCGTCCGCGCCGAAGATCTCGACGTCGGTCTTACCGATCGCTTCTTCCCGGCTGAAGCCGGTGAGGTCGCACCAGCCCTTGTTGACGTAGAATTGCCTGAGGTCCGAGCGTTTGGCGTAGATCGACACCGGCACATTGTCGATGAGGCTGCGGAACACCTCGTTCTCGCTCATGCTTTGCTTGAGCGCCTGTTCGCGCGCCTTGACGTCGGTGATGTCGGTGCTGGAGCCGACCAGATGCACCGAGCCGTCGGTCGCCACCAGCCGGCTCTTGCGCGTCATCAGCTGCCGCACCGTRCCGTCGCGATGGGTGACGGCCTCCTCGACCTCGCGCCCCGCGCCGGTCGCCACGACTTCGGTGTCGTCGCTGCTGAAGCCGTCCGCCTCTTCCGTCGCGAAAAGCTCACGATCCGTCTTTCCGAACACCTCGTCCTTGGCGAGGCCGGTCAGCGCGCACCAGGCCTTGTTGACGAATTCTATGCTGAGATCGTCGGCCTTGATGAAGGCGGCGACCGGCAGTTCGTCCATGACGTGCCGGTAGAGATCGATCTGGCGCATGGAGTCGCGCAGGGCCTTCTCGCGCGCCTTGATGTCGGTGATATCGACGCGCACGCCGATGAACGTGCCGTCGTCGGTGCGCATGTCATAGACCTGGTACCAGCGCCCATCCGGATTGAGGCGCTCATAGGAAGAGTTCGGCAAACGGTACCGCTCGAGCATGGCGTCCAGCCAGCGCTCGGTGTCGACGCCATACAGACCGTCGATTTCGGCGTCGCCGCTCGAGCGGAAATAGCCGACCGAATGGCCGAGAGCCAATGCCTCTCGAAAAGTGCGGCCCGGCTGCCAAGCCGGCTTCAGCGCCGGCAGCGTGTCCTGCAGCTTGCGGTTGGCGAAGACGAAGCGATCGTCGCGATCGTAGATGATGACGCCAGYCGGCAGCGACTCCAGCACGGCAGCGAGGTTCCTGCGCGCGTCCTCGGCCTCGGTCTCGCGCTGTTTCATGTCGGTGATGTCGACATAGGAAATCAGCCGCTTGCCGCCGGGAAGGGGCGCCAGCGAGGCGATCAGCGTGCGGCCGTCCTTGCGCGGCAACTGCCTCGACCCCGCGGCRCCAGCCCGGATTTCGGCCTCCCGCTCAGCCACATGGCTTTGCCAGGCATGTTCCTCGCCGCCGAACGGATCGGCCTCACGGCTGGCTTCCATGAGGTCGCGAAAGCGACTGCCGGCCGGAGCGCGTCGCGGATCGATCTTCCAGAAGTCGTAGAATGCCCGGTTGACCACCTCCGCCCGCAATTCGGCATCGAGAACGATGACGCCGATTGGCATCGAATCGACCATCAGGTTCAGATCGGCAAGCGCCGCCGCAGTCCCGGCCATATCGTGGATATCACCGGGAAGGGCCCCGTTGCCGCGCATATCCGCCTTATCGAAACCCCGCGCGCTGTCCGCCCCGACAGTTCCGTCCGTATCCGCCATTGCCACCCCCAAGGCCGAACCGTGCCGGTCCGTCGGCGGAATGTGCCCGACAAGCATTAACGATCCGCTAACCATAATGATTGCAACCACGGCCGCCCGATGCCGTTGAAATAATTTCCGTCATGGCGCCGGCTGCGGTAATCCGCCCGTTGGCGAACAAGGCAAYGACGCATATAAGGTGCCTGAGGTGTTGCTAATGTTCGGTCGAATCACGGCTTTCATCCTGTGCCCGGCGCTGCTTGCAGCGGGTGGCTGCGCGCGCAGCGACGACGGCACGGTGATCGTTCCGAGCCGGATGGATGTCAGGCGTGTCTGGGACAGGGCGCCGCCGGGAACGACCGCGTCGCRGCAGATCGCGTCGGACGTGTTTCCCCTGCCGCCGAGCCTGCCGCAGAGCCCCGCTGTGCGGCGCCATTCCAGGTCCGCTCCGGCGAGGCCCTCCTACAACCGGGATCTGCCCGATCAGTCTGCCGACGGGCAGAACCCCCTGACCTGCAGGAATGTCGGCGAAAACGGGAAGCGCTACCGCGTCGTCTGCGAGTAGCTTTGCCTCAATCCGCCGGTCGATGCCCGCTCGGCGGCTTGCCTCGATACGGATACCTCACGACCGGGGGACGGCGGGATCAATTCGCTGGGAAGAAAGCCGGCCCGACTATGCGCACCGGCTTTGCATCTGACGGAGCAACCGCCTCGGACCGTGCGATCGAGCTGGCGGCATTCGCTTCCGCGCCCCGAGCGCTGCTCGACGGAATATCCGAGACCGTGCCCAGATCGGGCCTTGATGTCGGCAAGGGAATGACGGCGTTTTCCATGTTACCCGGCGTCACCGTGCGCGCCCTGAGCTCGGCCACGCGCTCGGAGTAGCGCTTGAGGTCGCAGGCCTTGAATTCGACGGCGTCGCGATAGCGGAAGGCGGTTGGCAGCTCGGTATAGGGCTTGCGCGTGTCGACCGCCACCATCTGGTCGGTCTCGAGGCTCGGATCGTTCAGCGTATAGAGATCGACGCCCGCATCGTCGCAGATGTAGCGGCATTGATCGACCGTATCCTTGAGGTCCCTGGCCCGCGCGAATTGCGAGTTCGGCGCCGGGAAGAAATAGCCGTCGGAGAGGCGGACGCAAAACAGCAGCGCGTTCCCGCCGGACGCCGGGGCGGAAGCCTCYGTGTCGGACGCCTGCTGGGGCRCCTGCTGCCGCTTGGGCGCCGCCTGACAACCGAGGGCGGCGTATCTCGCCTGCAACGCGGAGGAGTCGCGGCCGGAATTGCYGATGCTGGCGATCCGGCGCTGCACCTCGGTCCGGCTCCGCACGAGATCCCCGCAGGCATTGAAGAAGCCCCCGACGGCGCTGCTGGCGGTGCATCGGCGCTGCCTCTCCAGCCCTTGGATCGCGGCAAGCTGGCGCCGCAGTTGCGCAAGCTCGGGGCTCRCCGAGTCACGACCGCTGGACAGTATCTGCCTTCTCAGCGTCGAGCAAGAATCGGCATAAGAAACCTGCGTCATCGCCAAGATCGCCGTGACCATCAGGAATGATATCTTAAGGAACCGCAACCTCGTCATCGGGCGCCACCCTTGTTCGAAAAACGAGTTCGACTTGATCGATGTCGGCTAATTGAGAAAATACTCATGTATATAAAGGTYAGGCTGAGCCTCTGTTATATGGAATAATTGTTATTCTCGATTTTGTGAAGCAAATATTACGGTTTAATCTCAAGATTGAGACAGTAGCCGAAAAACCATCTTCGACCCGGCTGCGACGGCGGCACGATCACGGATCGCTGATGAAACCTTTGACCGGCGATGGACGTTGTTGGCGTTGATGTAACCCGTGCAGCGCAGAGGAGACTGAAGATGTCCGTTCACTTCACCGTCTCTGGCCTGACCAGGAACCTGATCCATTCGCTTGGACTGGATTATGAGCAGGCGCCGAGACCCCTTACCCCTGAACAAAACCTTCTGCTGGATTGCTATCTGGCCGGGCAGATCCCGGACTCCGCCTGGAGCGACTATGTCTTCGAGATGCCTGAACTGGAAAGGCACGCCGAGGTCAGGCGCGCACGCGGTTTAGCCTGAAAGCACTCCCGGAAAAGTGYGAGCATGTCTCCCAAAAGTGGGAACCGGCTTCGGGACAAAGACATGCGTAGAATCAAGAACCTAAAGCGCATGGAGCGAATCTGAAAAATCGCGACGCGCTTTAGGCTCGGCGCCTTCACCGTCACGTTCGGTCCGGAATTGCGTCAGGTCAGCCTGCCGCTTACTTCTTCGGCGAGTTGAACTGCAGCGTGAAGACGTTTCCGGCAATGCCTTGCGCCAGCGAGGGCGAGAAGCTGAGCGGCAGACAGTCCTGCATGGCCTTGGTCGCCGCGTCGACATAGGCCTTGCGCGCCTTGTCGTCACCGCCGACATGGATGGCGGTTGTCTTCGGCGGCCCGATCAGCGAGCCGTCGCGCTTGAAGCTRAAGCTGAGCGTGACCGAGGAGTTGTCGGTATTGGCCGGCGGTGTCCAGCAGGCGAGCAGGGCGGCGCCGACCTCGTTCATGCTGTTGAGCGATGCGGCGGCCGATGGAAAGGGCACAACCGACAACGCCCCCGCTATCACCAGAAATCTTGCCGTGTTCATCGCAGGTCCTCGTCGCCGCCGCTCCGCCCCCCTGACAGCATCGTACGATCCATGACGAGGATGACAATAGGATTTCAGCCCGCCTGTCGGCAGCGCAATCATACTGTCGTGATTTCCGCGCGATGGCCATGAAAAGCAAAAGGCCGGCACGCAGCCGACCTTTCCCTTGCCTCGTCATGGCGCCAGTACATCCGTGGTCGCGGCGAGGACTGGACCCAGTAGACAGGTCTTGGGTAAACGAAACCTTAACGCGAGGGCCGGCTAAGCCCTGGCCTGCGATCTCACATGCGCGATGTAGCCGCGCACGTCGCCGGCCGGCTCCGAATAGGCCTTGCCGAGCTTCTTCTCCAGCGCCGCCATGTATTCCTTCGCCCAGCCGGGCAGCGCGTAGTCGATGACAGCCAGGAATTCGAGCGTTGCCGCCAGCCTTATATCGGCGATCGACGGGTTGTTGCCGCCGATGAACGGTTTGCCGTCGCGAAAGAAGGAGTGAAACACCTCGAGCGGCTCGGCGATGGCGGCCATCGCCGCCTTCTGCGCTTCCGATTTCTTGTCGGGATGGGCGTCGCTGTGGCCGACCTCGCCGGCATATTGCGGAAAGCCGAGCGCCGGATAAGTCGCGCGCGCCACATAAGGATAAAGTGTGCCGACCAGGTAGAACATGGCGCTGTCGATCATCGCCCGCTTTGCCGGCGCCTTCGGATAGAACTTATCCAGCCCATGCTTGTTGGCGAGATACTGCATGATGGCGCAGCTTTCCCACAGCACGCCGCGCGGCAGGCCCTTGTCCTCGATCATCGGCGTCAGATGCGCCGGATTGCGCGCCAGGAACTCCGGCGAACGCGTATGGCCCCAGGCGTCGGTCTCCGCCGGATCGAGCCCGGCCGCCCGCGCGAACACCCGCACCGTCATGTTGTTGACGCTCGGCCTCAGCATGCTGAGCTTTATGCCGGGCTTCCTGGCCGGCTTCGCTTTGGCCTTGGGCGCGGTTTTTGCCGTCGCTTTAGGCGCGGTTTTTGCCGTCGCTTTGGGTGCTGCCTTTGCAGTCACCCTGGCGGTGGTTTTCGCAGCCGCTTTCGGCGCCGCCTTGGCTGCGGGTTTCCTTACGCTCTTCGTTGCAGCTTTTGCCATGTCGGTCCTCCCTCTGACCTTGTTAATAAGGATTTTTCGGCGCCCTGCTTTCGGACAATGTTTCACGCGACCGCTCGACCAGCGCCTGGATGGCGTCGGCCAGATGCAGCTCGGCGATGTTGTAGTCGCCGCGCGCCACACGGACCTTGTGCGCCTCCATCAGCACGTCGGCATGGGTGAARCCGGCCGGCGGTTCGAAGCGGTAGGAAGCAAGCTCGATCAACAATCCCAGCGGATCCTCGAAATAGATCGAGTCCATGAAGCCGCGGTCCTTGACGCCGCTGTGCTTGATGCCGCGCTCGTCGAGCCGCGCGACCGCCTGCAGGAAGGTGACCCGCGACACCGAGAACGCGATGTGGTGGACGCAGCCGATATCGGTCGGCGTCCGCCGTTTGACGGGGGTGCGGCTCTCGTCGGTGAAGACGGTGATCAGCCGCCCGTCGCCCGGATCGAAATAGAGATGGCTTTCGCTCGCCTTGTCGAGATTGGGCTGTTCGAAGATGAAAGGCATGCCGAGCACGCCCTCCCAGAAGTCGATCGAGGTCTGGYGTCCGGCGCCGACCAGCGTGATGTGATGAACGCCTTGCGACTGCAGCTTCCGCATTGGYTCCTCCCGCCTGCGCTTGTTCCCGGTGCCTGGCCGCGCAACGATCAGCCCTAGGCACGCGACCGCCGCCCGGTTCTCGTTGCGCTCCGTATTCCGCATCCTGTCGGATCGCGGCCGGAGCGTCGATGAGGGGATGCTAATTCAATCCGGGACGTTGCGCCAGARGCACCGGTCTTTCACTGCGCCTGGGAGTCGCCGTCATCCGCGATGATGCGGATCGGTCGCTGCCGTCCGCTTTGGGTCCGGTTGAGGATCGCGGCCAGGCATTCTCTCGACTCATGGCCCCAGCTCTGCCCTTTGCAGGCGGAGGCGATCCCCGGTCCGGGCGCGATGCGCTGCTCCTTGCCGGCGGTGTTGACGGCAAGYGAACCCGGATCACGCGCGGCTGACGAAGTAACGCTTGCCACCGAAGCGATGGCGATGGCTATCAGGCAGCAGCCRCACCCGACCAGCGCGGCCARCCGCCMGGAGAACCTCTTCGGCGGCTGTGGGGAACGTCTGTCTGTCGCGTTCATCTTACTCAAGCACCATCGCGGGCGTCCTACCCCTCAGGTCAGGATCCAGGCCACGGTCCTGCCCGTATCGGTCGGGACACCGCCGATTCCGGCGGACAGATGAGGCGAAATGGCACCCATCGGCACATCCAGAATATGCGCGATCGCCCTGAGGGTTTTGGTGGAGGCAGTCTTCCCAGAGCGCTCTATCTGCGACAGCATGCTCGGGGTTATCCCGGCTTGAGCGGCGAGCTGCCGCCYGCTCAGGCCGCGCAGGATCCTGACGGCGCGGACCGGGTTCTCGCCGGCGGCAATCTTGTCGAGGATGCGCTTGGGCAAAGGACTGTTGGGGGCAGGTTCRTCAAGGTCGGCCACACCGGCCATCGCGGTCCGCTTGAGCATGCGGAACTGCGATTCCGGCAACACCACCATGYGCTCTTTGGCGCCTGGATGCTTGATGWACTGGACATTTAGCTTCATGTCAGCCGGCCTTTGGGTTGGCTTGCGGCACGGTTCGAGACGTGGCCTGAATCACTGGAACGTAAGGAGCATGACGATCAGCAATGAGATCGACAGGACCGTGGTTACGGACAGAACCGCCAATATCTGAAAGCTGATCGGCAACTGCCGAAACCGTTTCCACGTCCACCGTTCCTTTTCCCAGTGCTGAAATCGCGGCAACCACTGCTCCCTTGGTCCGAGCCCGCTGYGCCGACGAACCGGGCAACGATCAACCACGTCGACAGGTTGCCGATATCGACGAACTGCTATCTAGCGCCTTCAGACTGSGAAGTGACATCTGCCGAAAGTCAGGGATGATATGACGAAAGTCATATTCGTTTGCGGCCGGTTCGGGCTTACGTCAAAGTGGACTGCCGCGCCCTCGGCTGTTTTTGCGAGAACAAATGATCGATATCGGCACAGAATTACTGCCGGCCGCGCAAGCGGAAGTCATCGGGCTTGCTGTTTTGCGGGCTGACAGGACAGTCCAGCAAAAGGTGGGGCGCCTGGTCGAGTGGCTCCCTGCCCTTGGCGCGGACTGCTGCCTGTGCACGCTGCTGGTCGGAATGGAGGCGGAAATGGCGGCCTTGTCCGAGGGACGCCGCGATGTGATCGCCTTGTCGGGTGTGCGGGCCGAGCTGCCGKGGCTGGACCGCCCCGTCACGGCAGTCATCCTATGGAACGGCGATCAATCGCACTACGTCGTGATCGCGATGCCCGACTTCACGGCGCGCCAGGCCGAGATCATGTTCGAAAGCGAGCGGCGCGCCCGGCGCTTGATGGAACAACAGCTCGAAGCCGCCAACTCCGAGGTGCGCTTCGCTTCGCTCGCCCGCACGCGGCTGCGCCTGGCGCGCGACCTGCATGACACGCTCGTGCATTCGATCATCRCATTGCTGACCCAGATCCGGCTGACGCGGCATTTTCTGGCGAMCGATCCTGCTCGCGTCTCGGACGGGCTCGCGATTGCCGAGGAGGCCGCGATAAMCGGCTTGGCGCGGGCGCGCGACGCCATCGCCAGGCTCAGGATGCCCGACGACCTCGAGCCGGGTTCGGATGTCGAAGAGATGCTGTCGGACTTCGCGCGGCAGACCGGCATCGAGGTCTCCACGCGGATCGACGATGGAGCCCGTGCCGGTTTGCAGGATCACGCGACGACGATCAGGCGCATCGTCGGCGAGGCGTTGCGCAACGTCGAGGCGCACGCGAAGGCGCGGCAGGTCCGGTTCGACGCGGCCGTGGAGGAAACGGAAGCTGGCCGAAGCCTTGTTGTCGATATCCGCGACGACGGAAGCGGCTTTGACGGGACCATCTCCAAACAGGGGCATTTCGGGTTGATTGGAATGGCCGAATTTGCCGAGCTCGCGGGGGGACGATGCGCGGTGGAAAGCGCACCGGGAGCGGGTACGCTGGTCCGGACCTCCCTGCCCCTGACAGTATCGGCGACGAACGAACGACCCAGCGGCGGCGAGCGTATCGCCAGATGACCGATCCGCACTCCAAACCCGAAAGGATACGCGTGTTGATCGCCGAGGATCAGACATTGATCCGGGAAGGCCTTGCCACGCTGCTTGCGCAGCAAAACGACGATTTCGAAATCGTCGGCGCCGCCGCCGATGGCGAGCAGGCGATCGAGTTCGCGCGCCGCTACCGTCCGGACGTCGTCCTGATGGAWCTGCAAATGCCGCGCGCCGACGGCGTCACGGCGACCCAGCGCATCCTGCGCGAATTTCCAGGCACCGGCATCGTGGTCCTGACCACGTTCGAGACCAACGAGCTGATTTTCGAGGCCRTGAGCGCCGGAGCCAAGGCATATCTGTTGAAGGACTCCAGGATCGACGAGATCGCGKCGACGATCCGGACCGTGGCGAACGGCCAATCCGCGCTTTCACCCGCTGTTGCCGCGAAAATTCTCCAGGAATTCAAGYGGTTGCGCCCGCGGCACGCCCCGGCGAGCGTGTCGATCCGCAACGACCTCACCGCGCGTGAGAACGAAATCCTGAAACTGATCGTCGAAGGCAAGAGCAATGGCGAGATCGGCGCGCAGCTGCATCTGGCCGAGGGTACGATAAAGAATTACGTCAGCACGATCCTGGAGAAGTGCGGCGCCAAGAACAGGACCGAGCTGGCCATAAAAACGATAGGCTGAACGATCTTGCGGGCTAACGCGCGTTCCCGGGGGCCTGTCCGGCATGGCGACGGCAGGGCGACCGAGCGCTCAGAAAGGCCCGCGGCTCGGGGTTTTGGGGGAAGCCACGGGCAGTCTGGTTGCCTGAGCTCCTGCTCTTGGCGGCAGGTCTGGGAATATGGCCGCCGATGCCTCTCGACGGCTAGCTCTTTACCGGATTGCGAGCTTCGATTTCACGAAGCGCCAATATGGTCAGAACCATTTCGGCGCTGCCGATCGACGGGCGAGGCGCAAGCAGGCCCACGAGCGCGTTGAGCTGCTCGGTATCCATTTCGGCCAGATGGCCTTTCACGGTCAGCATGGTCTCGTCGAGCGCCGTCAGCAATTCCGCAACGATCTTCATTGTCCGAAGCTTTGCCACATGGTTCGCGACCTTGTTGAAGGCGGAATACTGTGCCGGAGGATTTCCGCTGGTCGGTCGCGAAGGCTTGCGGACCAAAATGAGGATAGGCGATGCGATACGGCCCGTCCTGCGCCCGGCCGCATCGAACGATCCCGTTATTTTCTCGCGAGCAGGTCGCGGATCTCGGTCAGGAGCTGCACGTCGGCCGGCGGCGGGGCCGCGGCAGCGGCAGGCTTCTCGCGCTCCAGCCGCTTGCGCAGATTGTTCACCGCCTTGACCATCAGAAAGATGATGAAGGCAAGGATCAGGAAATTCAGCACGACCGTGATGAATGAACCATAGGCGAAGACCGCGCC
>NZ_MDDT01000036.1:0-36826 GCF_001854815.1 Mesorhizobium sp. LCM 4576 | reverse complement strand
GGTTGCGCCCGCGGCACGCCCCGGCGAGCGTGTCGATCCGCAACGACCTCACCGCGCGTGAGAACGAAATCCTGAAACTGATCGTCGAAGGCAAGAGCAATGGCGAGATCGGCGCGCAGCTGCATCTGGCCGAGGGTACGATAAAGAATTACGTCAGCACGATCCTGGAGAAGTGCGGCGCCAAGAACAGGACCGAGCTGGCCATAAAAACGATAGGCTGAACGATCTTGCGGGCTAACGCGCGTTCCCGGGGGCCTGTCCGGCATGGCGACGGCAGGGCGACCGAGCGCTCAGAAAGGCCCGCGGCTCGGGGTTTTGGGGGAAGCCACGGGCAGTCTGGTTGCCTGAGCTCCTGCTCTTGGCGGCAGGTCTGGGAATATGGCCGCCGATGCCTCTCGACGGCTAGCTCTTTACCGGATTGCGAGCTTCGATTTCACGAAGCGCCAATATGGTCAGAACCATTTCGGCGCTGCCGATCGACGGGCGAGGCGCAAGCAGGCCCACGAGCGCGTTGAGCTGCTCGGTATCCATTTCGGCCAGATGGCCTTTCACGGTCAGCATGGTCTCGTCGAGCGCCGTCAGCAATTCCGCAACGATCTTCATTGTCCGAAGCTTTGCCACATGGTTCGCGACCTTGTTGAAGGCGGAATACTGTGCCGGAGGATTTCCGCTGGTCGGTCGCGAAGGCTTGCGGACCAAAATGAGGATAGGCGATGCGATACGGCCCGTCCTGCGCCCGGCCGCATCGAACGATCCCGTTATTTTCTCGCGAGCAGGTCGCGGATCTCGGTCAGGAGCTGCACGTCGGCCGGCGGCGGGGCCGCGGCAGCGGCAGGCTTCTCGCGCTCCAGCCGCTTGCGCAGATTGTTCACCGCCTTGACCATCAGAAAGATGATGAAGGCAAGGATCAGGAAATTCAGCACGACCGTGATGAATGAACCATAGGCGAAGACCGCGCCCTCTTTCTTGGCATCGGCCAGCGTGGCCGAATGGACGTTCGAGGACAGCCCGAAGAAGTAATTGTTGAAGTCCAGCCCGCCGAAGATCGCRCCGACGATCGGCATGATGATGTCGTTGACGAGCGAATCGACGATCTTGGAGAAGGCGGCGCCGATGATGACGCCGACGGCCAAGTCCATCACATTGCCCTTGGAAATGAATTCCTGGAATTCTTTCAGCATCCCCATCTCCTCTTTTAGGGGCGTTTCACCGTTCCACGGAAACGGCGAACCGCCCTATCTCCTTGTTTGGACGCAATTCCGGACGGAAGTTTACGGCGCAAGCGCCGAACTTAACCGCACGCACTTTTCCTGGAATTGCTCTGCCCCATTTGCCTGTTTGCGCCGTCAGGCGAAGACGCTCTCGCGCCTGAAATGCTTGACGAGCAGATAGTAGAAGACCGCGCGATGTTTGTTGCGATTGGTCCGGCCGTACTGGTCGACGACCCTGGCGAGCCCYGCATCCAGGCCGGCATCGTCGGCCAGCCCCAGTCTTTTGACGAGGAAATTCTTCTTGACCCGTTCCAGTTCCTCCTTGTCCGAGGCCGAGACGGTGGATGCATCCTTGTCGTAGATCGCCGGGCCRCAGCCCTTCGTCACTTTCGTCAGGAGATCCATGTCCGCCGTAAGGCCGCACTTGACCCTCAGGTCCGCCGCATATTTGCTGATCAGCTCGTCTTGYTTGCTYACACGTTTRCCCTCTCGTTTCCAGCTGGACAGCGATGCTGCCGTCGAGCCGCGCGGCCTGGTTGCCGCGAAGTCATCTCTTGATTGTCTTGCCGCCCGTAGGTGTCAGCTGTTGCGTGTCGCAAGCACGCCGTCGGGGCTAGCCTTGTCGACGGCCGCCGGAAGATGCTGAGCCAGGACGCCGGCCACCTGATCCAGAGGAATCCCGAACTGGCTCGCCAGTTGCTGCAGGCGCTGATCGCCGAGCGCTGCCTTGATCTCGTCGGGYGCGATCGGAAGATTTGCGGCGTTGGTGCTCAGCCAGGATTCGACGCGGTCGCCGAGACCTGACTTCTGCAGCATGGCAAGCACGCCCTGGTAACCGCCGACGCTGGTCAGCGCATCGGCCAGGAGGTTCGAGCCTCCGCCCTGCTGCCCGCCCTGCAATGCGCTTTRCAGACTGTCCAAAAATCCCATCTGGGAACCTCCCGTCGAAAAATCACATCCGCCGTCGCGCAGCGTTCAGGCGTGATCTATGCCGTTTCGCGGGATTGCGACACTTGACGAAGGTCAGGACCGAAGATGACGAAAGTCACATTCGGCGGCAGCCTGATCGCACTTGAACCAGGCGTCGTTCCTGCCACGCTCGTTTGTGGTAAGGGGCGGATAAGCTCGGTCCGACCCGGGTCGTAGGACGACTGGCGTGAGCCTCGTCATTGCGGTAGGTGACGATGGACAGGGCTGCGTAAATGCCACGCCCGACGCTCGACAGCCGACGACGGCAATAAGTCGGTTGCCTGTCACACGAATTAGGATTTGATATAAYGGTCGTCACAGTGTCAGTGAGCGTGAGAGCCGAGGAAAGAAAATGAAAGCCGCCGAGCAAGCCGCAAAAGCCGCGGATGGAGCTGTCTCCGCCAATGGGTCGGAAGCCACGATCCATGCCGAGGCCACGATCGATCAGGTTCGCAATCTCCTGTTCGGAGGCGCGCAGCGATCGCTCGAAAGCAATCTGGCCGGTCTGCGCGAGGAGATGCAGGCCAGCATCAAGCAGCTCCAGGCGGACTTTGCGAAGGAGCTCGCGGCACTGCAGGCACACGTCCTGGAGCTCGAGCGGGAGACCGAACAGAAGCGGCTCGCCWCGCAAAGGGACATCGGCGCCGCGATTTCGGACCTTGGAGCGACCATCAGCGGGCTAGGATCCGGCCGCGCGGGAAAGTAGCATGACGTCCGCCGCCGGCCAGAACCGTGAGATCGAGCAGCTTRGAAAACTGCTCTTTCAAACGGAGGCGGCGCGTCTCGAGGCGCTGGGAGCGGACGTCCTTCTCCTTCAGCAATATATCGGCAGCCCCGAACGGCTCGAAACCGCAACGGCCGACATCCTCGTCGCCGCGTTGGAACGCGCCGAAGTCGTTCGGCCGCGCGAGCTGGCCAATGTCATCGCGCCGTCGGTAGTCTCCGCGATCCGCAGCGAGATCAGGAACTCGCGCGACCTCATGGTCGACGCGCTCTACCCGATCACGGGCCGGCTGGTCAGCGCGGCCGTGGCGAACGCCTTCAAGGAACTCGTCGCGCGGCTGGAGCAGCRCCTCAATGCGCTCACATCGACGGAACTGTGGATCGGGCGCATCAAGTCGCTGGCGACGGGCCGTCCGATCAGCGAGTTCGTTCTGGCAAACGCCAGTCCGCCGCGCGTCAACCGGCTGCTGATGATCGAGCGCGGCAACGGACGCCTCGTCGCGGACTGGAAGCGCGACGAGACCTCCGACGAGCGCGCCGACCTGCTGAGCGCGATGGTGGCGGCGATCCTGGAATTTTCCGTCCAGGCCCTGGCCGGCGAAGGCAATCTGCAGCAGCTCGATTTCGGCGGACGCGAGATCGTGCTTCGCGCTTCGCCCCGGTTCATCCTGGCGGCGGAATGCATCGGCCCCCTTCGCCCGATCGACAACGCCAGGATCAATTCGCTTTTCTTCGACACGATCGAGAGCATGGACGGCGGCAAGGACTGCGATGCCGCCACGCTGGCTTCGCTGGCCACCTCCATCGAAGCCGATCCCGCCGCCGAGCCCAAACCGCGTCGGGGCGGAAAGGTCGCCCTGTTCGTGCTCGCGGCTCTCGTCGCCGCCGGGCTGGCATGGCTGGCGAGCGTCTATTGGAGCCGCACCATGCTGGAACGCCGCACCAACGATGCGCTCCAGGAACTGGCCGGCAAGGAACCGCTGCTGGAAACGTTCCCCCTGCGCCTGGATTTCGACCACCGCAATCGCAGCGTCTCGGTCTCCGGCATAGAACCAAGCCAGGTGCGGACGGCTCCGCTGATCGACGCCCTGGCCAAGGCCGCTGCGCCCTATCAGGTGGTCGGCCGGATTGGCGTCGTGCCGGGCATGGAACAGTCGGCGGCGCTGCGTGCCGATATCGACGCCCTGCGCCAGTCGGTGACCGGTCTCCAGGCGGGCATCGACGACAACCGGCGGGYGATCGCCGAGCTGCAACAATCCCTTGTCGGCCTGCRCAAGTCCGCCGGCGAAACCGGCGAAGCGCTCGCCGGCCAGCGGCAGTCTCTCGCGGGCCTGCAGGCCCGTATCGACCGGACGCGCGGGCCGAGCCAGGAGGAGCTGCAATCCCTTGCCGGCCTGCGGGCGGGCATCGACGAGATACGCGCGGCGATGGCCGAGGAAGCAAAAACCAGAAACCAGCAATACGAGGCGGTGCGGTCGATAGCCGACAGCCCCGCCGAGCGGCTCGATCGCTTCATGGCCTCGACGGCGATCTTCTTCGGCACGAACGACGCGTTTGCCGATGACAAACAGGCTGAGCAACAGATCCAAGATCTGGCCGGACTTCTTGCCGGCAACGACCTGAGAATCCGGATTGTCGGCCACGCGGACGATACCGGGACGGAATCGACCAACCGCGTGGTTGCCCGCAAGAGAGCCGATCAGGTGGTGCGCAAATTGGTTTCGCTCGGGATCGAGCCATCGCGATTGTTCGTGGTCTCGCGCTCGTCGTCAGTACCGATCTCCGACGTGCCGAGCGAAGGGAACCGCCGGGTCACCTTCGAAAACGTGTTCCAAGCCGAGCGCCTTCAGTGATGGTTAGCGCAAAGGTCATGCTGCTGGGTGACATGGGCGTGGGCAAGACCTCGATCATGTACCGCCTCGTTCATGATCGTTTCGACRGCGAATACAAATCCACGCTCGGCGTCGAGGTGCTGAGCTACGACGTTCCGGCCGATCCGCTTCGCGGGGGCGAGGYGGCTCGCCTTGTTTTATGGGACACCGACGGCGATTTCGGGACGCGTATCTTCGACACCGTCTACGTGACCGGCGCGTCGGCGGYGATCGTCGTGTCGGACGTGACGCGCCCGCAAACGGTGACGCGCATGGTCGAACTGGTTCGCAGCTTCGAGACGCGATTTCCAGGCAGGCCATACCGGGCGCTCGTGAACAAGATCGATCTCGCCGAAGCCCCCGGCAGCGCCGAAGAGATCGGCCAGCTGCCGCGATCGAGCGTCAAGTTCGTGAGCGCCAAGAACGGCGAGGGTATAGTGGACGCCTTTGCCGAACTCGCCGAAACGATACGGCGTCGGCAGCTGTAAGTTGGAACCGCCGCGGGTCGTCGGAGGAGCACCAGACGCGTTGTGAGTGACGGCCCTGCCAGCGGAACCACCTGGCCGCCCGAATCGTTTCTGCCTATGGCTCTCGCCGACGACATCCAAATGGCGGAACGGCACGTCCTGCTGGCCGAGCAGCACATCAGGCGCCAACGGGCGCGGATAGCTGCCCTGAAGCGCCATCGGCTACCGAGGGGAAAGGCATCCAACTTTCTGCAGTTGCTCGAGGATGCACAATCGATGCATCTCCAACACCTGTCGATGTTGTTGGAGCGAGCATCACGCGAAAGAACCGCAGCCGAATCCGCARCCGCCGTCTCCCTTGGTGCGGAATGACCAGCCTCCCGGACTCTTCGAAAGTCGGTTTTGGAAGCTTGGTACGCCCAAGGGGAATCGAACCCCTGTTCCCGCCGTGAGAGGGCGGTGTCCTGACCGCTAGACGATGGGCGCGCTCAAGAACCGGCTACATAGGCTGGCGGCCGGGAAAAAGCAACTGAGCAGATTCCGGAAAAGTGTCGTACGGCTTTCCGGTAAGAATCTGCGACAGAACAAAAGACCTAAGCGGGCCGGGTCAGCCCTGCCGTTTCGGCTCGATCAGGTCCCAGAGATTGCCGTGGAGATCGGCAAAGACCGCCACCGTGCCATAGGCCTCGTGGCGCGGCGCCTCGCGGAACTCGACGCCCTTGGCGAGCATCGCCTGATGGTCACGGGAAAAATCCTCGGTCTCGAGGAAGAGGAAGACCCGGCCGCCGGTCTGGTTGCCGATGCGGCTTGCCTGCTCCTCGCCGGATGCCTGCGCCAGGAGCAGCCGTGCTCCCTGGCCATTCGCCGGCGCGACGGTGACCCAGCGCTTGCCGCCGCCAAGGTCGACATCCTCGATGAGCACGAAGCCGAGCCGCTCGACATACCAGCGAACCGCCTCGTCGTAATTGGCGACGACGAGCGCCACGGTCGCGACGCTGCGGCGTTCGGCAAAGCCGCTTATTTGTTGCGGGCTCATTTGTTGCGGATCGCGAACTGGCCGACGATGCGGCGCTCGGCAATGTCGTAGACGAAGACCGAATGGCTGCCGTCGGCAAGCTCGGCGTCGATCGACAGGCGGTTGCCGGAGAGCGACTGGCTGATCACCTTGGCGCCRACCGGAAGCACGATGTCGCCCGAGAGCGGCGCGCCGGCCGGAGCCTGGACATCGCCGGCGGGCGCCGGTCCGGCCACCGGCGCGTTGCGGGCTTTGTAGACAAGCGCCCCGATCACCACCATAAGGGCGAGGAACAGAAGGCCGAGATTGACGATCATGAAGCGGACGAGCTTGCGGCGCACGTTCTCGGCCGCGGGGTCGAGCGGCTTTTCCTCATCTTCTTCGGCGATCGGCCGGGCCATGGCTAAACAATCCGCAATGGGTTTCGATGAGCGCTCATAACGAAGAGACCCCGATATTGATAGAGGACGAATTGGCGGACGAGGAATCCGGCGAAGCCGTCGTGCTGGAAGCCGATGCGGACGCCGCCGGCCAGCGCCTCGACCAATGGCTCGCCGCCAAGCTCGGACCGGAGCTGTCGCGCAGCCGCGTGCAGGCGCTGATCCGCCAAGGCGCCGTCTCTGTCGCCGGCAAGCAGGTGCTGGAAACCAAGCGCAAGCTGATAGTCGGTGAGCGGGTCGAGATTCTGGTGCCGGCACCTGAGCCGGYCGAGCCGCAGGGCGRGGACATCCCCCTCGATATCCTCTATGAGGACGACGAGCTGATCGTCATCAACAAGCCGGCGGGGCTGGTCGTCCATCCCGGCGCCGGCAACTGGACCGGCACGCTGGTCAACGCGCTGATCCACCATTGCGGCGATAGTCTCTCCGGCATCGGCGGCGTGAGGCGGCCGGGCATCGTRCACCGGCTGGACAAGGAGACCAGCGGCGTCATGGTGGTGGCCAAGACCGACCGGGCGCATAAGGCCCTGTCGGAGGCCTTTGCCGACCATGGCCGCACCGGCGACCTCGAGCGCGCCTATCTGGCGCTGGTCTGGGGCATCCCGCAGCGGCCGACCGGCACGATCGACGCTGCGCTCGGCCGCGCCGCCGACCGCGTCCGCCGCGCGGTGGTGCCGGAAAGCCGTGACGATGCCCGTCATGCCGTCACGCATTTCAGCGTCGTCGAGCGCTTCGGCGAGGCACAGCAGGCTTTCGCCACCGCGAGCCTCGTCGAATGCCGGCTGGAGACCGGCCGCACCCACCAGATTCGCGTCCACATGGCCCATATCGGCCACCCCGTGATCGGCGACCCGGACTATGGCCAAGCCTTCCGCACCAAGGCCAACCGGCTGCGGGAACCCTTGAAAACCAAGGTCAAGGCCTTTCCCCGGCAGGCCCTGCACGCCTGGCTCCTTGAATTCGAGCACCCGACCACCCATCTAACGATGAGGTTCGAAGCGCCGATACCGGGAGACATGGAGGAACTCGTCGGCGACTTCCGGAAACTTTGAGACGACCCGCCACGAACAAGCTGCAAACCAGCCATCAAAAAACCTGACCGGCGTTGTTCACTTCAGCGTGACAGACTGTTTAGCGTTGAACAAATGCCTGTCTTTTCTGGTTTTGTTCCTATATATACAGGTTGTCGCGGATGAGCCTTTGGCATCCGTGACGAATGCCCGCCGCTTCGGGGGCATCCACTCCAAAGAGAGAGGGGCGCTATCATGGCCCAATCATTACCCAGTATCGTTTCCGGTGAAGGCGGTCTCGCCCGCTACCTGGAAGAAATCCGCCGCTTCCCGATGCTTCAGCCGCAGGAAGAGTACATGCTCGCGAAACGCTACGCCGAGCATCAGGACACTTCGGCCGCCCACAAGCTCGTCACCAGCCATTTGCGGCTCGTCGCCAAGATCGCCATGGGCTATCGCGGCTACGGCCTGCCGATCGGCGAGGTGATCTCGGAAGGCAATGTCGGCCTCATGCAGGTCGTGAAGAAATTCGAACCGGAGCGTGGTTTCCGGCTCGCCACCTATGCCATGTGGTGGATCAAGGCCTCGATCCAGGAATACATCCTGCGCTCGTGGAGCCTGGTCAAGATGGGCACCACCGCCAACCAGAAGCGTCTGTTCTTCAATCTGCGCAAGGTGAAGGGCAAGATCCAGGCGCTCGACGAAGGCGACTTGAAGCCCGACCAGATCGCCGAGATCGCCACCCGCCTCAATGTTTCCGAGGCCGAAGTGGTGTCGATGAACCGCCGCCTGTCGGGCGACGCTTCGCTCAACGCCCCCATCCGGGCGAGCGAAGGCGAGTCCGGCGAATGGCAGGATTGGCTGGTCGACGACCACGAAAGCCAGGAAGAGATGCTGATCGAGCAGGACGAGCTGGAAAACCGGCGTGCCATGCTGTCGGGCGCCCTGTCGGTCCTCAACGAGCGCGAGCGGCGCATCTTCGAGGCGCGCCGCCTCGCCGAGGAGCCGCTGACGCTCGAAGAGCTGTCGGCCGAGTTCGACATCAGCCGCGAGCGCGTGCGCCAGATCGAGGTGCGCGCCTTCGAGAAGGTGCAGGACGCGGTCAAGGCCGCCGCCAAGCGCCAAACCCAGGCGCTGCGCACCATCGAAGCGCAGCCGGCGGCTTAACCAAAGCTCGATATCGAAAAGAAAAGGCGGCGCTTCGGCGCCGCCTTTTTTGTTTGGCGAAGGTGGCGAATTAGCCCTTTCTCCCCGTTGAWCGGCGAGAAGGAAGAGCTACGCCGAGGGCTGCTTGGTCTTCCTCAGATACGGCAGCACCGTCTCATAGGCACCGAAGCGCTTGATCGCGTCCTCGTTGGAAACCGCGGCGGTGATGATGACGTCGTCGCCCTGCTTCCAGTTCGCCGGGGTCGCCACCTGGTGCTTGGCGGTCAGCTGGATGGAATCGATGACGCGCAGGATCTCGTCGAAGTTGCGGCCCGTGGTCATCGGATAGGTCAGCACCAGCTTGATCTTCTTGTCCGGGCCGATGACGTAGACCGACCGCACGGTGGCGTTGTCGGCCGGCGTGCGGCCCTCCGAGCTTTCGCCGGCGCCTGCCGGCAGCATTTCATAGAGCTTTGCGACATGGAGGTCCTTGTCGCCGATCAGCGGATAGTTCACCGTATGGCCGGTGGCGGTCTTGATGTCGGCCTGCCACTTTTCGTGGCTCGACACCGGATCGACCGAGATGCCGATGATCTTGACGTTGCGCTTTTTGAAGTCGCCTTCGAGACCGGCCATGGTGCCGAGTTCGGTGGTGCAGACCGGGGTGAAATTCTTCGGATGGCTGAACAGCACCGCCCAGCCRTCGCCGATCCAGTCGTGGAACTTGATGGTGCCCTGCGTGGTCTCGGCCGTGAAATCCGGCGCGATATCGTTGATACGAAGACTCATGGCCTATCCCTACCCTTTTTGAAAAATTGTAGCCGGCTTTGCGGCTGGCCGTCGCCGGCTCCAAACCCTAGCACCATCGCGGCGTCGGTAAAACGCCGCGCACGATGGCCGCGGCCCTCGCGGAATAAAAATTTTCGTCGCCACTAGTGATCCGCAGCAGGATTTTCTACTTCCGATAGAGGATAAGCCGCTCAGGCTTTCTTTATCGCGAGTGTCGCCGCGAGATCTTCCATGCGCTGCGCCAACGCGCCGAGCGCGGTCGTGAGCACGCTGTCGCTCTTGTCGGCCTTGGTCAGCGCCTCGTCGCGCGTCTTGCGCAAGGTGAGCACCTCGCTCTCCATGCCCTTGACGCGCTTGGTGAGCTCCGAGAGCTCGTCCATCACCATGATGCCGGCCATGACGGTGAGCCTCTGGTCACCGATCTCGCCGAAGGAATCCTTCAGATGCGAGACATAACGGTCGAAGCGCTCGGCAAGGTCGATCAGATGCTCTTCCTGGCCCTCGTCGCAAGCCATCCGGTAYTGCTTGCCGTCGATGGAAACCGTGACCTGTGCCATTGCCTTACCTGTCCAGAACCGCGCGGATGGTTTCCATGGCGGTCACCAGCCGCCGCGACACTTCCTTGTTGGCATCCTCCAGCCGTTCGGCGCGCGCTTCGGAATTGTCGAGCTCCTGCGCCAGGCGCGAGCGGTCGGCGTTCAYGCGCTGCACCTCGGCCTCGGCTTCCGAATAATCGCGCTCATGCTCGAGCTTCGCCGCCACGGCGTTTTCCAGCCCTTCCATGGCCTTGCCCAGCCTGGCGATGACTTCCTTGAGGGTCGTTTCCCCGGTCATGGCCTCGTCCTATGCCCTGCCCATCACCGAATCGCGCGCATTCAGAACGCGTTACCTCGGAAAGATTAGGCGCCGGGTGAAGGGCGCGTCAACAAAGCTCTCGCGACTGTCCCCCGCTATCGCTAATGTAAGGCGCTCGATGCCATCGCGAGCCCAGCAAAATCCGTCCCGATTTGTTGACTAAAAGGCCGCGCCTGCTATGTGTCGCGGCATCCTTTTCCAAGGGTTCTCCCCAGGCTCCAACCCACTTCCGGAGGAAGCATGACCTCGCGTGAACAACATGATCGGATGGCCAACGCGATCCGTTTCCTTTCCATGGACGCCGTCGAGAAGGCGAATTCCGGTCACCCCGGCCTGCCGATGGGCTGCGCCGATATCGCCACGGTTCTGTTCAGCCGTTTCCTGAAATTCGACGCCAAGGCGCCGCACTGGGCCGACCGCGACCGCTTCATCCTGTCGGCCGGCCACGGCTCGATGCTGCTCTACTCGCTCCTCTACCTCACCGGCTATGAGGACATGACGATCGACCAGATCAAGAATTTCCGCCAGCTCGGCTCCAAGACCGCCGGCCACCCCGAATACGGCCATGCCGCCGGCATCGAGACCACCACCGGTCCGCTCGGCCAGGGCCTCGCCAATTCGGTCGGCTTCGCGCTCGGCGAGCGCATCATGAACGCCGCCTTCGGCAACGACCTCGTCAACCACTACACCTATGTGCTGGCTGGGGACGGTTGCCTGATGGAAGGCGTCTCCCAGGAAGCCATCGCGCTGGCCGGACATCTGAAGCTCAACAAGCTGATCGTCTTCTGGGACAACAACAACATCTCGATCGACGGCCCGGTCTCGCTAGCCGACAACACCGACCAGGTCGCCCGCTTCCAGGCTAGCGGCTGGAACGCCAGCCACATCGACGGCACCGATCCGGAAGCGATCGCCTACGCCATCGAGGCGGCGCGCCATTCCGACAAGCCGACGATGATCGCCTGCAAGACCACCATCGGCTTCGGCGCACCGACCAAGGCCGGCACCAACAAGGCGCATGGCTCGCCGCTCGGCGCCGAGGAAATCGCCGGCGCGCGCAAATTCTTCAACTGGGAGTCGCCGCCCTTCGAGATCCCGGCCGACATCCTCRACAGCTGGCGCGCGGTCGGCAAGGGCRGCGCCAAGGCGCGCGCCGACTGGGAAGGCCGCCTGGCCAAGGCCGAGCCGAAGCTGAAGGCCGAGTTCGAGCGTCGCCTCGCCGGCAAGCTGCCGTCGAATTTCGACGCAGTCATCGCCGACTACAAGAAGAAGCTGTCGGCCGACAAGCCGAAGGTCGCCACCCGCAAGTCGTCGGAAATGGCGCTGGAAGTCATCAACGGGGCGGTGCCGGAGACCATCGGCGGCTCGGCCGATCTCACCGGCTCCAACAACACCAAGACCAGCCAGACGAAGAACATCACGCCGGACGACTACGGCCAGCGCTATGTCCATTACGGCATTCGCGAGCACGGCATGGCGGCGGCGATCAACGGCCTGACGCTGCATGGCGGCCTGATCGCCTATGGCGGCACCTTCCTGTGCTTCTCCGACTATGCCCGCCCCTCGATGCGCCTGGCCTCGCTGATGGGCATCCGTTCGATCTTCGTCATGACGCATGATTCGATCGGCCTCGRCGAGGACGGCCCGACCCACCAGCCGGTYGAGCACCTGGCGGCACTTCGCGCCATCCCGAACCACAATGTCTTCCGCCCGGCCGACGCGGTCGAGACCGYCGAATGCTGGCAGATTGCGCTGGAATCGGAAAAGACGCCCTCGACCCTGGCGCTGACCCGCCAGAACCTGCCGACCGTGCGGACCGAGCATTCGCAGAAGAACCTCTCAAGCCAAGGCGCCTACGAGCTTGCCGCCGCAAACGGCGAGGCCGTGGTGACGATCTTCGCCACCGGCTCCGAGGTCGAGATCGCGCTCGGCGCGCGCGACCTCTTGGAAAAGCACGGCCATCCGACCCGCGTCGTCTCGGTGCCCTGCTTCGAGCTGTTCGACCAGCAGAGCGACGACTATCGCGCCAAGACCATCGGCAACGCCAAGGTGAAGGTCGCGATCGAGGCCGGTATCCGCCAGGGCTGGGATCACCTGATCGGCACCGACGGCATTTTCATCGGCATGCACGGTTTTGGCGCCTCCGGCTCGATCGAGCAGCTCTATCCGCATTTCGGCATCACCGCCGAGGCCGCGGCCAAGGCGGTCGAAACCCGCCTGCACGGCAAGTAGGGATTGGCTCGGGCCCGGCAAAGCCGATTGACGGCTCTGCCGGGCTGGACCAACCTAATCGATTTAAATGCGACGTTCTGCGGCTGGATTCTTGCGCCTTCCGCCGTTATGAAACTGTGGACCATCCGCTTTCCAGCCCCCAAGGGAGAGAACAATGACCGTCAGAGTTGCCATCAACGGATTTGGCCGCATCGGCCGCAACATCCTGCGCGCCATCCATGAATCCGGCCGCAAGGACATCGAGGTTGTCGCCGTCAACGACCTCGGCCCGGTCGAGACCAACGCGCATCTGCTGCGCTACGACAGCGTGCATGGCCGCTTCCCGCATGAGGTGACCGTCGACGGCGACCAGATCTCGGTCGGCAAGGAGAAGTTCAAGGTCACCGCGATCAAGGATCCGACCCAACTGCCGTGGAAAGAGCTCGGCATCGACATCGCGCTCGAATGCACGGGCATCTTCACCGCCCGCGACAAGGCCGCCGCGCATCTGACCGCCGGCGCCAAGCGCGTCATCGTCTCGGCCCCGGCCGAAGGCGCCGACCTCACCGTCGTCTACGGCATCAACCACGACAAGCTGACCAAGGACCACATCGTCATCTCGAACGCGTCCTGCACCACCAACTGCCTGGCGCCGCTGGCGGCCGTGCTGCACGAGACCGTCGGCATCGAGAAGGGCATGATGACGACGATCCACTCCTATACCGGCGACCAGCCGACGCTCGACACCATGCACAAGGACCTCTACCGCGCCCGCGCCGCGGCGTTGTCGCAGATCCCGACGTCGACGGGCGCCGCCAAGGCGATCGGCCTCGTGCTGCCCGACCTCAAGGGCAAGCTCGACGGCATCTCGATCCGCGTGCCGACCCCGAATGTCTCGGTCGTCGACTTCAAGTTCATCGCCAAGCGCTCGACCACGCCGCAGGAGATCAACGAGGCGCTCATCGCCGCTTCGAAGGGCAAGCTCAAGGGTGTGCTCTCGGTCACCCATCACCCGAATGTGTCGATCGACTTCAACCACGATCCGCATTCCTCGATCGTGGCGCTCGACCAGACCAAGGTCATGGACGGCAACTTCGTTTCGGTCCTGTCCTGGTACGACAATGAATGGGGCTTCTCGAACCGCATGGGCGACACCGCCGTCGCCTTCGGCAAGACCATCGCCTGATCCAGGCGCGCTTCAGAGTTTTGAAACGCCCGGCTTGGCCGGGCGTTTTTTATCGGCCGGCTGAGCCAAAAAACATGCTGTTGCCTTGCACTGGTCATGTCTTCGCCCCACTCTCCCGTAAATCGACAAATGAGAGGGACTTGAGGGGCACTGGCGGATGGAGCATGCGATCTATCTCGTGACGCTGGTCGGCACGGCGCTCATCGTCGCCGCCGCGTTTTCGAGCCTGATCGCCTTCCGTTTCGGCGCTCCTTTGCTGCTCCTCTTCCTCTGCATCGGCCTTGCCACCGGCGTCGACGGCCTCGGCATCGAATTCGACAATGYGCGGCTGGCTTATTTTGCCGGCTCACTTGCGTTGGCCATCATCCTGTTCGATTCCGGTTTCGGCACGCCGCTCAACGCGCTGCGCCAGGCGGCCGGGCCGGCGCTGTCGCTGGCCACGATCGGCGTCATCCTCACCACCGGCATCTTCGGCGTGGCCGCCTATTATCTGCTTAACCTCAACTGGCTCGAATCCTCGCTGCTCGGCGCCGCCGTCGCCTCGACCGATGCGGCCGCCGTGTTCTTCCTGCTGCGTGCCGRCGAAATCCATCTGCGCGAGCGCGTGCGTTCGACGCTCGAAGTGGAATCGGGCACCAACGATCCGATCGCCATCTTCCTCACCATCACCCTGGTCGAGATCATCGCCGCGCATGCGAACCCTGAAGCCAATGTGCTGGCCACCAACCTTTTGCTCGGCTTCCTCGCCAATATGGGGGTCGGTGCCATTATCGGCGTGCTCGGCGGCTTTGGCATCGTGCGTCTTGTCGAGCGRCTCAATCTCGACCATGGCCTGTTGCCGATCTTCGTGCTGACGCTCTCGCTGATGGTGTTCGCGGCGGCCGGCRCAATCGGCGGCTCGGGCTTTCTCGCCGTCTACCTTGCCGGGCTGATCGCCGGCAATTCGGACATCCGCGCCGTTACCATCCTGAAGCGCTTCCAGGACGGCATGTCGTGGCTGGCGCAGATCATCATGTTCCTGATCCTCGGCCTGTTCGCCACGCCCTCGCAGTTCCCGGCGATCCTGGTGCCGGCGATCCTGCTCGGCCTGTTCCTGATCTTCGTGGCGCGGCCGTTGGCCGTCTGGCTCTGCCTGATCCCTTTCCGCCTGCCGCGTCCCGAGGTCGCTTTCGTCTCCTGGGTCGGCTTGCGCGGCGCAGTCTCGATCCTGCTGGCCATCACGCCGCTGCTGGGCGGCCTCGAGCATGGCCGCCTGATCTTCAACGCCGCCTTCATCATCGTTCTCGTGTCGCTGGTGGTCCAGGGCTGGACGGTCGGTCCGCTGGCGCGGCGCCTGGGCCTCATCGTCCCCGCGCGCCTCGGGCCGCTGGATAAGGTCGAGCTCGAACTGCCGGGCTCGGCGCATCACGAGCTGCTCGCCTATCGCGTCGCGCCCGGCAGCCCGGTGGCGCGTGGCGAGCGCATCCCGCGCTGGGCGAGACCCTCGCTGGTTTTGCGCGACGGGCGCTCCATGCGCTTCCAGGACATGGGCAGGCTCGCCGCCGGCGATCAGGTCTACATCTTCGTGCCGGACCGCTACCCGCGCCTGCTCGATAAGCTGTTCGCCAGCCGCGCCGTGGTCGATCCGGAGGACGCCGACTTTTTCGGCGCCTTCGCCGTCGATCCTGCCCGCTCGGCCGCGGAGCTGGAAGCCGCTTATGCGCCGGGCCTGACCGAGGCCGAACAGAAACTCACCGTCGCGGCGCTCGTTACCGAGYGGCTCGGCGGCCGCCCCGAATATGCCGACCGCGTGGTGATCGGCCCGATCGAGCTGATCGTGCGCGACGTCGACGAGAAAGGCAGGATAACGGGACTCGGCCTGTCCTTCGAGCCGACGGCGCCGGTTGCGCGCGTGCCGGTTTTCCTGAGCGCCGGCGAGATCGTCGACCGCATCGCCGGCTTCATCCGCAACCGGCGTAAGCCGGCCGGGACGCCTGCCGTGGAGGTCCCGGCCGAAGCCGCTCCAGCGCCCGAGTCCGCGGTGCAAAAGGCAGCAGGAGAGAGCTGACGTCACACAACGACATTATTTTTGCGCGCGCGCCGTAACGCCACCCTTGCATCGTCCCCGGTGCGGGGTAAGGTCGCCGCGTTTTCGCTAATGCAATTCCGGGCAAGGTGTGGGCGGTTTTCCGTCCGGAATTGCGTCAGGGCACCAGGAAGGAACGAGAATGGCCGGCTTCAAGACACTCGATGATATCGGCGCCGTCGGCGGCAAGCGCGTGTTGGTGCGCGTCGACCTCAACGTTCCCGTCGCCGACGGCAAGGTGACCGACGCCACCCGCATCGAGCGCATCGCGCCGACCATCGCCGAGCTCTCGAAAAAGGGCGCCAAGGTGATCCTGCTGGCGCATTTCGGTCGCCCGAAGGACGGTCCTTCCGCCGAGTTCTCGCTGGAGCCGATCGCCCGCGCGACGGCGCAAGTGCTCGGCCGTCCGGTCGGCTTCGCCGCCGACTGCATCGGCGACAAGGCTGCCGAGGCCGTCGCGGCGATGAAGGACGGGGACGTGCTGCTGCTCGAGAACACCCGCTTCCACAAAGCCGAGGAGAAGAACGAGCCGGGCTTCACCGAAAAGCTCGCCGCCAATGGCGACATCTATGTCAACGACGCCTTTTCGGCCGCGCATCGCGCGCATGCCTCGACCGAAGGGCTGGCGCGTCATTTGCCCGCCTATGCCGGCCGCACCATGCAGGCCGAGCTCGACGCGCTGGAAARGGGCCTCGGCAATCCGGTACGGCCGGTTGTGGCCATCGTCGGCGGCGCCAAGGTCTCGACCAAGATCGACCTTTTGATGAACCTCGTGAAGAAGGTCGATGCGCTGGTGATCGRCGGCGGCATGGCGAACACCTTCCTGGCCGCGCRCGGCACCGATGTCGGCAAGTCGCTCTGCGAGCATGACCTCGCCGGCACTGCGAAACAGATCATGATCGAGGCGGCCGAGGCCGGCTGCGCCATCATCCTGCCCGCTGACGGCGTGGTCGCCAGGGAATTCAAGGCGGGCGCGCCCAGCGAGACCGTCGCCATCTCGGACGTGCCGGCCGACGGCATGATCCTCGATGTCGGCGCAAAGACCGTGYAGAGCGTCAACGACTGGATCGACCGCGCCGCGACGCTGGTCTGGAACGGCCCGCTCGGCGCTTTCGAGATTGAGCCCTTCGACCATGCCACGGTGGCGGCGGCAAAGCATGCCGCGGCCCGCACCAAGGCGGGCAAGCTTGTCTCGGTCGCCGGCGGCGGCGACACGGTGGCCGCGCTCAACCATGCCGGCGTCGCCGACGATTTCACCTATGTCTCGACCGCCGGCGGCGCCTTCCTCGAATGGATGGAAGGCAAGCCGCTGCCCGGCGTCGAGGTGCTGAAGCGGTAAACAGTCCGCGAACGGCGGAAACGCCCGGATTTTCAATCGATTCTAGCTTTCCGGCGTCATTCCTTTGGCGGTAGTGTTCTGCTAGCGCGGAACAAACGCAGCGTAGGAGATCACCCATGAGCGAACGTCTCGAAGATATCGCCGCCGCGATGGTGAGCGGCGGCAAGGGCCTTTTGGCTGCCGATGAGAGCTCCGGCACCATCAAGAAGCGTTTTGACGTCATCGGCGTCGAGTCGACCGCCGACAACCGGCGCGACTATCGCGAGATGATGTTCCGCGCCAAGGAAGCGATGTCCAAATACATTTCCGGCGTCATCCTCTATGACGAGACCATCCGTCAGAAGGCCGCCGACGGCACGCCGCTGGTCGACATCATCAAGGCGTCCGGCGCCATTCCCGGCATCAAGGTCGACCTCGGCGCCAAGCCGCTGGCCGGCTTTCCCGGCGACACCATCACCGAGGGCCTCGACGGGTTGCGCGAGCGGCTTGCCGATTATTACAAGCTCGGCGCCCGCTTCGCCAAATGGCGCGCGGTGATCGATATCGACACCAGCAAGGGCGTGCCCTCCGCCACCTCGATCGGCTCCAACACCCATGCGCTGGCCCGCTATGCAGCACTTTGCCAGGAGGCCGGCATCGTGCCGATCGTCGAGCCGGAGGTGCTGATGGACGGCGCCCATTCGATCGACACCTGCTACGACGTCTCCAAGACGACGCTGGTCAAGCTCTATGACGAGCTCTACGCGGCGCGCGTCGTCCTGGAAGGCTCGATCCTGAAGCCCAACATGGTCATCTCCGGCAAGAAATCCGGCAAGACCGACAGCCCCGAGGAAGTCGCCGAGAAGACGATCAAGCTGTTCCGTGAGGTGGTGCCGGCGGYGGTGCCGGGAATCGCGTTTCTCTCCGGCGGCCAGGAGGACGAGGAGGCGACCGCCAACCTCAACGCCATCAACGCCATCGGCCCGCACCCCTGGAAGCTCACCTTCTCCTATGGCCGCGCGCTGCAGGCAGCACCCCAGAAGGCATGGAGCGGCAAGGCCTYGAATGTCGCCGCCGGCCAGGCCGCCTTCACCCACCGCGCCCACATGAACCATCTGGCAGCACTCGGGAAATGGCAGCCGGCGCTGGAGAAAGCGGCCTGACGCAACTCCCCTTCATGCCTTGAGAACCCGGGCCAGTGGCCCGGGTTTTTGTTTTTTGCCAGCCGCATCCCTACCTGATGCAGCGAAACAGCGGCGGCTGTGTCGGGTTGAGCCGATGTCGAACGTCCTTGGCAGGAGAGGACAGGAGATGGTCATGCAACGCAATGCCGTGGTTTCGCGCGAAGATTGGTTCGAAGCGCATCGCAAGCACCTCGAGCGCGAGAAGGAACTGACACGGTTCCGCGACCTTGTCGCCGCCGAACGGCGGCAGCTGCCCTGGCTCAAGCTGCGCAAGGATTACGTTTTCGAAACCGAAGCGGGGCCAAGGCGTCTTGGCGACCTRTTCGCCGGCAAGAGCCAGCTCATCGTCTATCATTTCATGATGGCGCCGGGTTGCGATCACCGTTGCCAGGGCTGCTCGTTCCTCGCCGACCATATCGACGGCGCCGACCGGCATCTGAAACATCATGACGTCTCGCTGGTCGTGGTCTCGCGCGCACCGCTGGCCGAGATCCTGCCTTACAAGCAGCGCATGGGCTGGAAGTTCGACTGGGTGTCGTCCTATGCGTCGGACTTCAACTTCGACCTGCAAGTCTCCTTCACCGACAAGCAGATCGCTACCGGTGAAACCACGTACAATTTCGAGAAGCGTCCGCTGCGGTCRAAGGACCTGCCCGGCACCAGCATCTTCTATCGCAACGAGTGCGGCGACATTTTCCTCACCTTCCTGTCGCGCGCCCGCGGCGGCGACGCGCTGATCGGCGCCTATCATTATCTCGACATGACGCCGAAGGGCCGCGACGAGACGGGCCCGTATCACAACCTGATGGACTGGGTCCGCCTCCACGACGAATACCAGGACAAAAGTGAGGAGCGGCCGGACTGCTGCGCGTAATCGGCCTCGTTCACCTCGGACGAAACATGCGCTAATGGCTTTGCCTCTACGGTAACGGAACCGCCATGCAGCGCCTGCTTGCCCTTCTCACCTGGCTCGCCTTCCCGGTCTATGTCTGGCAAGGCCTCGGCGTGCGGCGGCGCACCACCCGCATGCTGCCGGCGCGAGGCCCGGTCCTGCACGAAATACCGGGCAAGGCGCCGCCGGTCGCCTTGCTGGTCCTGGGCGATTCCTCGGCAGCGTCGGTCGGCATCGAGCAATCCGAATACGGCCTTGCCGCGCAGCTTGCCGGCCTGATCGCCGAACGCACCGGCAGCGCCGTGCGCTGGCGCGCGGCCGGCTTCAATTCGGCGACCTCTGGCCAGATCCGCGATTATGTCCTGCCCAACCTGTCGGCCGATCCCTGGACGCATATCGTGCTCGCCATCGGCACCAACGACACCAAGAACTTCCATTCCGTGCCGCGATTCAAGAAGGAGTTCGGCGGCCTGCTCTACGCGCTGCGCGCCAAATGGCCGGAAGCGCGCGTGGTCTGGTCGCCGGTGCTGGAATTCACCCGCGCGCCGGCAATGCCGCCGCTCCTCGGCAAAATTCTCGAGATCCGCGCTGCGGAAATGAACCGCATGGGCGTGCGGCTCTGCAACGAGCGCGGCGCCATTGCCGCCGCGCGGCTGCCGATCACCAATCCCGAAGCCGGTTTCGCGTCTGACGGCTTCCACGCCTCGGAAGCGGGCTACAGCGCCTGGGCGGAGCATCTGCTGGATTTCGTGCTGGGCGAGGAAGCAGCCTGACAGCTCGRCCGCGTTTAAGCCCAATGCCCCAGAACCGCCGCAAGCGAGATCGCCGCCATCGCCAGCAACGCCAGCTTCCAGAAATCGCCGCGCCGCTTCAGCCCCGGCCATCCCAGCGGCTTGATGACCTGGATCAGCATGATGCCGATGATGACAAGGGCGAGCAGTTTCGTCATGCCGCCTTTGACCAGCAACGATGGCGGYTGTCAAAGCCGTTCTCAAGGCGCCCTCCGGGCAAGGCATTCCTGACAAATCGGGTTCATCCAGGCCCTGCGAGGGGGCTCCGCACCGACTTCTTCGGCACCCTGCCAACCTCCTGACAGACTGCTGTCAGGAGGGGTGTGYGATACTCTTCTCATCGAAAAGAGAGGAGTGAGGTCATGAACGGTTTTACCATTCTGCGCAGCGTGCAGCATTATGTTGGCAGGATTCGCACCGTGCGCAACGAGATCCGCACCCAGCGTTTCCTGAACACTTTGCCGGCGGACATCCGCAAGGACATCGGCTGGCCGGACCTTTACACCGGCCGCGTGCGCGAAAACTGAAATTTCGCCGCCGCGACTTGGATTGTGGCGGCATCGCGCCCAGATGTAATGCGGCTAGTGATGTTGAGTTCAGGGAAAGAAGCGTTGTCTGTCGATGGTTTCGCCGCAGCCTCCTGACAGTATGTTGTCAGGAGGCATGCGGTAGTTGGAACGGCTTCGATCCTRACAGTGACGAACGTGAACCGGCGATCCGGAGTGATCCGCGTATGGTGAAAAGCTGGAACGACAGGCTGAACACGCCGGGCATCAACGGCATCAAGCCGTCGCCGCGCACGGTCGGCGATGTCGTTGAAGGGCAGTCGATGCTGGTGCCGACCGCGCGCCAGGTCGACGACTACATCCGCTCGATCCCCGAAGGGGTGGAGATGGACGTTCGTGCGCTGCGCACCGCTCTGGCCATCGAGCACGGCGCCGAAGTGACATGCCCGGTCACGATCGGCTATCATCTTCGCACCGTTGCCGAGGCCGCCCATGAGGATCTCGAGCGCGGCATGGCGCTGAGCGACGTCGCGCCGTTCTGGCGTGTGCTGGGTGCCGGGACGCCCACTACGGGCAGACTGTCCTTCGGAGCGAAATTCGTTRCCGCGCAGCGTAAGCGCGAAGGGCTGAAGCCATAAACCMCGGGGGAGAAATCGATGCGCCGCGCCGACAGGCTTTTCCAGATCGTGCAGCATTTGCGGGGTGGCAGGCTGGTCACCGCGCAGAAGCTCGGCACGTGGCTCGAGGTTTCCGAGCGCACCATTTACCGCGACATAGCCGACCTGCAGTCGACCGGCGTGCCGATCGACGGCGAAGCAGGCGTCGGCTACATGATGAGAGAGGGTTTCGACCTTCCGCCGCTGATGTTCACGCGTGACGAGATCGTGGCGCTGGTGGCCGGCGCGCGCATGGTGCGCGCCTTTGGCGGCGCGGCGATGGCAAGGGCCGCCGACGAGGCGCTGGTCAAGATCGGCGCGGTGCTGCCCGATACCGAGAAGGACCGCATCGCCCGTACCGAGATCCACACACCGATGTGGGTGGTGAGCGACGCCGCGCGCGAGGCGATCGACCTGATCGAGCGCGCCGTGGAGAAACGCCAGGTCCTGACCATCGACTATTCCGACGAAGCCRGCCGCGGCACCGCGCGCGACATCAGGCCGCTCGGCCTGTGGTTCTGGGGCAAGGTCTGGACGCTGGTCGCCTGGTGCGAGATGCGCGACGACTTCCGCGCCTTCCGCATCGACCGCATTGCCTCGGTCGTCATTGCCGGCCGCATCTTCAAGCCGGAGCGCGGCAAGCAGCTCGCCGATTTCTACCGCGCCGTCGAACGCTCGGAGGATTACGGCATGGCGCCCGACCGCGCCGCGCGGACGTGACTTCCCAAGCCATTGTCCAACAAAAAAGCCCGCTCGAAAGCGGGCTTTTTTGTTGGTCGCCGAGAGGCTTACTCCTGATCGTCGTCTTCGTCCTTGTCCTTCGACTTAAGTGCCGAAAGCTTGGCGAAGACGGCGTTGGCATCGAGTTCCTGATCCTCGTCCTTCGGCTTCTCCGGCGTAGGCACCAGCCGTTCGGTGAGTGCGGCCGGCAGCAACGTGTCGCCGACGGGCTGCGGCTGCTCGCGGCCGCGTGAGGCACGGTTGACCTCGAGGTCGAGGTCGATCTGCGAGGTGAGGCCGAGCGTCACCGGATCCATCGGCTGCAGGTTGGCCGAGTTCCAGTGCTTGCGTTCCCTGATCTGCTCGATCGTCGACTTGGTGGTGCCCACCAAACGGGCAATCTGCGCGTCCTTGAGCTCGGGATGGTTGCGCACCAGCCACAGGATGGCGTTCGGCCGGTCTTGGCGCTTCGACAGCGGCGTGTAGCGCGGACCCTTGCGCTTCGATTCCGGCACCCGCACCTTCGGCTCGGACAGCTTCAGCCGGTAATTGACGTCTTTCTCGCCGCGCGCGATCTCGTCGCGCGTCAGCTGGCCGGTGATGATCGGGTCCATGCCCTTGATGCCCTGCGCCGACTCGCCGTCGGCGATCGCCTTGACCTCAAGCGGATGCAGCCCGCAGAACTGCGCGATCTGCTCGAAGGAGAGCGCGGTGTTGTCGACCAGCCAGACGGCGGTCGCCTTGGGCATCAGCAGCGTATTGGCCATATCAAAAATCCTTCTCGTTCGCCCGCGTTCCCGCGCGGGCGGTGGTTTTAGAGCCACCAAAATGGGAAATTCGCGGCTTGTATAAACGCTCCCTCCGATTTTCGCAATGTTTTTGGGAAGGACCCGATTCACAGCCCTGAAAAGACAAAACCCGCTGGACGGGGTCCAGCGGGTTCGGAACCGGAAACGAAGCAAGCGTCTCGACGGCTCTGGCTTTCAAGTCCCAGCCCGGCCTGACAGTCGGGCTGCGTCCGATTACACCGCCTGGCGGGCGATGCGCTCGATGTCGGCGCGGTTGATGYCGAGGTCGCTCAACTGACGGGCATTGAGCTTGTTCAATTCGCGCACGGTCTCGTTGTACATGCGCCACTTACGGAAAGCACGGATCGGGTTCATTTGAATTTCTCCAGTCGTTTGATGAAATCGTTTGATGCCGTGTAAATAGGCATGACTGCCCAAGAAATGAACGGACGCTTTTGCATGGCCGCAATGCGTTTTGTGCATTGCACCATTAAGGATTCGTTCAGCTTGGAATGGGGACAGGCGTCACCCCAGGATGGGTCGAGATTCAGGTCAGGCCGAGCCGAAAATGGTGCACTWCGAGAACCGGGGCGGAGCGTACTTCCGCATGTCCCGGAAAAGTGGTCCTCCGGTTTTCCTATAAGGACATGCGGCAGCTGGAACTACGTGAGCACCGGAAGCGCAGAAGGCCGGCATTTGCAGACCGGCCTCACCTGAATATYGACCCATCCTAGCCGACGTCGAGGACGATCTTGCCGATATGCTCGCCCTCTTCCATCCGCTCATGCGCCCGCCAGGCTTCGGAGAGCGGAAAGATCATGTCCATGACGGGTGCCACCTTGCGCGTGYCGAGCATCGGCCACACCTGGGCCTCCAGCGCGGCCGCGATCGCCGCCTTGAACTCCACGGTGCGCGGCCTGAGGGTCGAGCCGGTATGGGTCAGGCGCTTCACCATCAGCGTCGCGAAATTGGTGCTTGCGACGGCGCCGGCCTGCACGGCGATCTGGACGATGCGCCCCTCGACGGCCGCGGCTTCGTAATTGCGCGCGACATAGTCGCCGCCGACCATGTCGAGGATGACGTCGACGCCTTTCTTGTCGGTCGCGTCCTTGACCGCGGCGACGAAGTCCTCCTCGCGATAGTTGATCGCCCGGTGGGCGCCGAGYCTCAGGCAGGCGTCGCATTTCTCCTTGCTGCCGGCGGTGGTGATCACAGTGGCGCCGAAGGCCGAGGCGAGCTGGATGGCGGTGGTGCCGATGCCCGACGAGCCGCCATGGACGAGCAGCGTCTCGCCCTTCTTCAGGCCGCCGCGCTCGAATACATTGTGCCAGACGGTGAAATAGTTCTCCGGCACGGCGGCGGCCTCCGAATAGGTGAAGCCGGCCGGGATCGGCAGCACGCTGCCGGCATGGACCTTGACATATTCGGCATAGCCGCCGCCCGGCGTCAGCGCGCAGACCCGGTCGCCGATGCGCCAGCGCGATATCTCGTCGCCAAGTGCTGYGATTTCACCGGCCACCTCGAGTCCGGGCAGGTCCGAGGCGCCAGGCGGCGGCGGATAGGCGCCCTTGCGCTGTTGGACGTCCGGCCGGTTGACGCCGGCCGCATGCACGCGGATCAGCACCTCGCCCGGGCCGGGGACAGGCACGTCGCGCGTTTCCGGCTTGAGCACCCTGGGACCGCCGGGCTGCGAGATCGCGATGGCTGTCATCTTCGCCGGAATCTTGTGATTGTTCGCCATGGCTGTCCCGTCTCCTCGAATCCTATCTTGAGTGGTTTGCATCGGCGCCCCTGCCCTATGTATGCTGATTGCCAAATCAGGCAAATGGCCAAGTAAGGGAGAAGCGACGATGGCGATCTTCGACGACGAACCCAGGAAAAAGCCGCGCCCGCACGAGATCGGCCAGGACCTGTCGCTGCTTTCGGTGGACGAACTGTCCGAGCGCATCGCGATACTGCGCGACGAGATCGCCCGGCTGGAAGAGGCACGGGCCGCCAAGGGGGCAACCAAATCCGCGGCCGAGGCGCTGTTTCGTAGAGGATAGTTCCGCAGGCGTGCCAGTCCGCCCCGGAAAAGCCTGATTGCGACTGCCAGACGCTGAAACAGACCTGCGCCCGAAATTCCAGCCGGATCAGCCCATGTTTGCAACCTACAGACCGATCCTCTCGCTGCTTCGCGGCACGGCGTTCCTGCTTGCCGCATCCGGCCTGCACGGGCTGCTGCTGCCGCTGCGCGGCCAGGTGGAAGGCTTTTCGACCGCATCGCTCGGCCTGATGGGCACGGCCTGGGCCGGCGGCTTCGTCACCGGCTGCTTCTTCGCGCCGCGGCTTGTTCGCCGTGCCGGCCATGTCAGGGCTTTCGGCGCCTTCGCCGCGTCCGGCGCGATCATCGCGCTGCTCACCGGCCTCATCATCGACGAATATGTCTGGATCCTTTTGCGCGCCTTCACCGGCTTCACCATGGCCGGTGCCTTCATGGTGATCGAGAGCTGGCTGAACGAAAAGGCCACCAACGAGAATCGCGGCACCGTCTTCGGCCTCTACATGATGGTCACCTATGCCTCGATCATGGGCGGCCAGATGATCGTGGCCGGCGGYGACGTGCGGTCGGCCTCGCTGTTCATGATCACCGGCATCCTGTTTTGCCTGTCGCTCATTCCGACGGCGGTCTCGACCCAGTCGCATCCGAAGCCCCTGCAGGACGTGAAGCTCGACGTCAAAGGTCTCTACGCCAATTCGCCGGTGTCGGCGGTGGCTTGCCTCCTGATCGGCATCGCCAACGGCGCCTGGGGCACGCTCGGCGCCGTCTATGGCGCCCGCATCGGCATCTCCACCGCCGAGATCGCGCTGATGATGAGCCTCGTGGTCATCGCCGGTGCCGCCATGCAGCTTCCGGCCGGCCGGCTTTCGGATACAACTGACCGCCGCTTCGTGCTCGCCGGGGCGGCCTTCGGCGCGGCGCTGGTCGCGGTGCTGATCTTCCTGTTCGCGCCACGTTCAGGCGTCTTCGTCATCGTGATGACCGCCGCCTATGGCGCCTTYGCCTATACGCTCTATTCGATCGCCGTCGCGCATGCCAACGACCACGCCCGCGCCGAGGACTTCGTCAAGGTTTCCGGCGGCCTGCTGCTGCTCTACGGCTTCGGCACGATGATCGGCCCGCTTTTGGCCGCCGCGCTGATGGGTTCGGTGCGCCCGGAGGGGCTTTTCCTCGCAACCGCACTCGCCCATCTCAGCCTCGCCGGCTACACGCTCTTGCGTATCCGCGCCCGCGCGCCGGTGCCGATCGAAAACCGCGATGCCTTCAAGACGCAACCCGCGGACCGCGCGGTCACGCCAGAAGCAACGCGGCTCGATCCGCGCAGAAAGGTTGAAACCAATAGTTGAGATTCGCAAGACTTTGCCTCACAAATAAAGGCATGATGTTTTCTGACGCCTTCGTGGCGATAGCCGATCCCAATCGGCGCTATCTTTTGGAAGAACTCCGGCGCGGCCCGAAGACGGTGAACGAATTGGCGGCCGGGTTGCCCGTCTCGCGCCCGGCGGTTTCCCAGCATCTGAAGGTCCTGCTCGACGCCGGCCTGGTCAATGCCAAGGCCGAAGGCACAAGGCGCGTCTACGCCGTCAGCAGCGCCGGCTTCCTCAGGCTCAATATCTGGCTCGACCAGTTCTGGGAAACAGCGCCGGGGGAATAGTTTTTGGCCATCGATGCATGTCGCTCGGAACCGCAGTGCTTCTGAGACATGCATCGAACAAAAGCGCGACACGCTTTGACTGGGGGCGTCAGGTCGCAAGCYCCAGCGCCGCCCCAAGCGCATCGAGCAATTCGCCGGTGCCGTGCTCGCGGGTGGCCGGTGAGTCGATGCCGTCGAAGAAAGCCCCCTGCTCCGTCAGGATAAGCCGCGTTCCCTTGCTTTCGGCGACGAGCTCGATCGTCGCGAGCGACACCGAGACCCGGGTTTCACCGAACAACAGCTCGTAACTGTAGACGATGCGCCGGTTGGGCACGATGTCCTGATAGACCGCGTTGTAGAAATGCATCTGTCCGTCGCTGGGACAGCCGGCATTCACCTCCTTGCCGCCGACACGAAAATCCATCTCATGCCGGCTGGGCATCGGGTTGTCGGGATCGACGAACCAGCGCTTCTTCGCCGCCGGATCGCTCAACGCGAAATAGACCTTCTCGGGCGCCGCCGGATAGACACGCTCGAGGACGAAGGTGGAATGGACGACGGATCGTTCGGTCATGACGGGACCCTTCAGCTTTCATCCTTGGTTTCGGCGAGGAAATCGCCGAGGCGGTCGAGCCGGCGCTCCCAGGCGAGCCGCCGCTCGTTGATCCAGTGCTCGGCGGCCCGGAGCGCCTGCGGCTCTATCCGGCAGGTCCGTACCCGGCCAAGCTTTTCGGTCCTGACCAGGCCACTTGCCTCGAGCACATTGAGATGCTGGACGACGGCCGACAATGACATCGCCAGCGGTTCGGCCAGTTGGCTGACCGATGYCGGCCCCCGCGACAGACGGTCGACCATCTGACGCCGCGCCGGATCGGCGAGCGCCTGGAACATCAGGTCGAGCTGAGCGGGATCGTGCAGCATCGCGCCCTAGCCGTTGTTGTAGGGGAAGAGCTTGAAATAAGGTCCCGCTTCCTCGATGACGCGGGCGAAGGAGGGACGCGCGAGCAGCCGGTCGTGGTAGCGTTTCACCGCCGGGAACTTGTCGCCGAACGGCTCGACCTTGTTGGCGTAGAACAGCGCCGGCGAGGCGGCGCAGTCGGCCATGGTGAAGGTCTCGCCCACCGCCCAAGTCTTGTCCTGCATCTCCTCCTCGACAATGGCGTAGGAATTGCGCAGCTGCGCGCGGGCCTCCTCGACGCCGAATGGATCGGTCTCATCCTTTGGCCRCAACCTGTCGCCGACGATCTTCTGCATCGGATGCTGCACGTAGAAATCATAGAAGCGATCGGCCTGGCGGACTWGCAGGGCGAAGTCGACATCGGCGGGAATGAGCTCGACCGGTCCCGGATAATGYGCGGCGAGATATTCGACGACGATGGTCGATTCCAGCACCGTCCGGTCCCGGGCGTCGTCACGCAGCGCCGGCATCTTGCCGGTCGGCGACACCTTCAGGAAGGCGGCGCGGGAAGCCTCGTCGCCGAGGTCGACGATGACCGGCTCGAACGGCGTGCCGTTCTCGTAGAACGCGATCAGCGGCTTCCAGCAGAACGAGGCCAGCGGGTGGAAATGCAGCGTCAGGGACATTCTCGCTCTCTTTCGCGCTCGGGCAATACTGAAGTGGTCACTTAACTATTATCGCAGACCCGTTGAGTCAAGCCGGAGCCTCCACGCCTAATGATGCGCGACGATGGCGTCGACGATCTGCGGCCAGTCCTTGCGGTGCAGTTCGTGGCCGCCACCTTCGACCTTGACCAGCCTTGCGCTTGGAACCGCCTTGGCGAGCGCCTCGCCATGCTCGATCGGAAAAAGAGGGTCGGTCGTGCCGTGGATGACGAGCAGCGGCGCGCRCAGATCCCGTACCGTCCGCTGCGGACCGCCGCCCTTGAGCAGGAAATGATTGGTCGCGCTGGCGAGRCCGCCGGGACGATCGTAGTCCGCCTCGATCATCTTGCGCGTGCGTTCCTCGTCGAAGGGATGGCGCGTGCTGGCGATTGCTCGGGCGTCCTTGACCATGAAATCGAGGACCTGCCTGCGGTTCGACCAGTCGACGTCGCCACCCTCCGCCGAATGTTCCTTATAGGCCTCGGTCATTCCCGGCAGGCCGGACGTGTCGACGCCGAGCGGCGAGGAGGAGATCACGGTGAGCGAGCCGACGCGTTCGGGATATTTCAGCGCCACGCTTTGCGCGAGCATGCCGCCCATCGACATACCGACGACATGCGCCTTGGCGACGCCATGGTCGTCGAGCACCCRCATGGCGTCATCCACCATGTCCTCGAACGTGTAGGTCGGCGCGCCCGKCGGATATWTCGTCGACAGGCCAGTGTCGCGATTGTCGTAGCGGATGACGAAGCGGCCGCGCCCGGCAAGCTGCCGGCAGAAGGCTTCCGGCCACCACAGCATCGAAGCGATGGCGCCCATGATCAGAAGGATCGGCGGATCCTTCGGACTGCCGAAGCTTTGYGAAACGATGTCGGGGCGCTGCGTTGCGGCGGTCATCTGATCCTCCAATCTGATTGCGTTTTGCAATCAGTTGCACGATAATAAAACCGATATCATAATGCAACTGGTTTTTCTGGAGACTGCTATGAGCATCGACCGTCGGTCCGGTTGCCCGATCAATCTGTCGCTCGAAGTATTCGGCGACCGCTGGAGCCTGATCATTCTGCGCGACATGATCTTTGGYGGCCGGCGTCACTTCCGCGAGCTGCTCAACGGCTCGCTGGAAGGCATCGCCTCCAACATCCTGGCCGACCGGCTGAAGCGGCTGATGGAGCTCGGTCTCCTGACCAAGGCCGACGACCCCAGCCACAAGCAGAAGGCGATCTACAGCCTGACCGAGATGGCGATCACGCTGGTGCCGATCATGGCGCAGCTCGGCGCCTGGGGGCGCGTATGGCTGCCGGTCACGGAAGAATTGTCGATCCGCGCCGAGCTCTTGGAAAAGGGCGGCCCGCCGCTATGGGAGCAGTTTATGGACGAACTGCGCCACGAGCACCTCGGCGCGCCGTCGAAGACGCCGCCCGGCACGCCGACCGTGCGCCAGCAACTGCGCGCCGCCTACGAGGAAGTGGTCGCGCGAAAGGCTGAGGTGCCGTCAGTTTAGGTTGATATCCCGGCTGGCCGACCGCATCGACACCGAGAAGCCGGCCAGCACGTCGAACAGCGCGATGATCATCAGCGTGAAGAAGACGGAGTGCGCCGCGCCCTTCACCAGCAGGAATTCGACCAGGAAGGCGATGAAGACGAGCGTCGACAACAGGTGATCCAGGATCGWGGCATTGGTCGTGCGCACCGATTTCGAGATCTCGATGAACAGGAAGATCAGTCCGRTCAGCACCATCAGGTCGCCGAGCGTCATCGAGAACACGCCGCCCGACATCATGCGGAAGGAAAACATCTCGGTCATCCACGGATCGTCGCCGCCGCCGAACAATCCCAGYAGGCCGAGATTGTAGAGGACGAAGGGCAYGATCAGCAGCGGAACAGCACCGAACATCTGGGCGACTCCARTGGGGCACCCTTTTGTAAAATCCGCCGCCGGCGCGTCGTCAAGGGTTTTCGCCGGCGACGGCGAACACGCTCTAAGACCTAATGAAATAACGATGWCAGCCGGTTGCCCGGCCGACATCGCGCCTTCATGTCCTCGCGCGAAGGACCCTCAGCGCTTGAAGTAGCCGGCGCGCACGGCCGCGCCGATGACGTTCAGGATGATATGGCCGGCCGTCATCGAGGTGATCTCGTTCACATCGCGCGCCGGCGCGATCTCGACGATGTCCATGCCGACCAGCCTGCCCTTGCCGACCAGCCCCTGGATCARCTCGATCGTCTGCCGGTAGGTGATGCCGCCCGGCTGCGGACCTTCGACCGCCGGCATCACCGACGGGTCGAGCCCGTCGGCATCGATGGTGAGATAGTAGCGGCCGCCATCCGGGATGCGCTTCAACAGCGCCGCGGTGCCGATATCCTGYCATTCATTGGTGGTGATGATGTTGGCGCCGTAGGCGCGCGCCGCCTCGACCTCCTCGGTGCGGGCGCTGCCCTGGCCGCGGACGCCGACCTGGAAGATTTTGTCGATATGCTTCATCTCCGAAGCGCGGCGGATGGTGCTCGAATAGCCTTCCTTGACGCCGTTGACGTTATCGCGCCAGTCGAGATGGGCGTCGAGCTGCACCAGCGTGATCGGACCTTCGCCGTCCAGCGCACGGAAGATCGGGATCGGAATGCCGTGGTCGCCGCCGATGGTGATCGGCAAGGCGCCGGCGGCCAGGATCTTGCGGATCGCGGCTTCCGCCAGCTTGTAGTGGCCGACATGATCCGCGGCGTTGCCGGGCACGTCGCCGACATCGACCACCTTGATATCCTGCCCGGCGAAGACCGGCCCGCCGATGTCGAAATCATAGCGGTCGAGCGCCTGGCTGATGCGCTTGGAAGCGCGACGCACCGCGGTCGGCGCGTTGGTCTGGTCGTTGATCAGCWCGTCGATCGTGTAGGGATCGCCATAGGGCATGCCGATGATGGCGACGTCGGCCTTCAGCGCGTCGAGATCCTCGACCAGCGGGAAGTTCATGAATGTCTGGAAGACATCGCGCGGCGCGGTGGTGAGCTTGGACATGTGGTCTCCTTCGGTGTTGAAAGCCTTGCGAGTTCAGCCGCGCGAGACGGCGAGATGCGGAGTCAGGCGGCGCTCCAGTCCGCGCGCCGCGGCAGCCACCAGCACGGTGAGAGCCCAGTAGAGCAGCGCGATCGCGGTGAAGATCTCGACCGGCGCGAAGGTGCGGCCGATGATGTCCTGCGCCATATAGGTGAGTTCCGGCACGGTGATCGCCGACAAGATCGCCGATTCCTTGATGAGCGTGATGGTGAGGTTGGCGGCCGCTGGCAGGATATAGCCCGCCACCTGCGGCAGCAGCACCTTGCGCAGGATCAGCGGATAGCGCAGTCCCAGCGCATAGCCGGCCTCGGTCTGTCCGCTCGGGATGGACTGGATCGCGCCGCGCACGATTTCCGAAAAATAGGCGCTGGTATAGGCCGACAGCGCAATGACCGAGACGGCGATGGTCGACAGCCGCACGCCCGCCATCGGCAGCACGTAGAACAGCAGGAAGACCTGGATCAGGAACGGGACGTTGCGAAAGAGCTCGACATAGCCCGCGACGATCGCCGCCGGCAGCCGCCCTGCCCTCAGCCGTACCAGCGCCAGCACCAGGCCGAGCGCGAAGCCTGCCGGCAGCGTGACGGCGCAGATGATAAGCGTGTTGCCGAAACCCTTGGCCAGCGCCGGCCAGTTGTCGGYGATGACGGCGAAGTCAAAGCTCATGTCCGCGCCCCCTCCGCCTGGCGCTCCAGGCGCCGTACCAGCAGGCCGCAGGCAAACAGCACGACGAAGTAGAGCACGGCCGCCACCATGAACGCTTCGACCGGCCGATAGGTGACGTTCATGATGTTCTGCGCCGTGCGCGTCAGCTCGACGACGGTGATGACCGAGAGAATAGACGAGGCCTTCACCAGCATGGTGAACTCGTTGACCATCGGCGGGATGATGATGYGGAAAAGCTGCGGCAGGATGATCTTCAGCCAGGTCACCGCCGGCTTCAGTCCAAGCGCCTTGGCAGCCTCGTACTGGCCGGACGGGATGCGCGTCAGCCCGGCCCTGAGGATCTCGGCGACGAAGGCCGCGCTGTTGAAGGAGAGCGCCAGCACGCCGGCAAGCAGCGGCGGCAGGTCGATGCCGACCAGCCCCGGCAGCACGTAATAGACGACGAAGATCTGCACGATCAAAGGCGTGCCGCGGATGAAGCTGGTGTAGAGCGCGCCGATGAAACGCACCGCCCGCCGCCGCGAGCGGCGGCAGGCGAGCAGGCCGAAGCCGATAGCGGTGCCGAGCGCGAAGCCGAGCGCCGAGACGGMAAGCGTAACGCCGGCGCCGGTCAGGAACTGYGGCAGGAAGGCGATGGTTCTGGAGAAGTCGACCATGGCTCAGCTCGACAAGTGATGGCGCGCGGGGAGCCCGGCCTCGTGGGGATGCCGGGCTCCGTCCGTACAAAGCGGCTTAGAGGGCGCCCGGAGGCAGGTAGCCCTGGTCGGGTGTCTGCATCTCGAAGCCGAACCATTTCAGCTGCAATTCCTTGAGCTTGCCGCTGTCCTTTAGCTCGCCGATGCTGGCGTTGATGAGGTCGCGCAGGTCCTTGTCTTCCGGCCGCACCACCCAAGCCAGATATTCGACCCCGCTGATCGAGCCGACGATCTTGTAGGTATCGGGCACGTTCTTCATCAGCACTGCCGCCGAGGGCGAGGCAATGACGATGGCGTCGACCTGACCGGAAGCGAGCGCCACATGCGTTTCCGGGAAGGAGGTGAACAGCTTGATCTCGCCGATGCCGCCGCCCTTGGCCTTGAGCTCCTTGTCATAGGCTTCGATCACCGGCTGCACCGAGGAGGCGAGCTGGGTCGCCACGACCATACCGTTGATGTCCTCCGGCTTCTTGATGCGCTCCTCGTTGGCCCGCACGACGATGACGTTCTCGAACGAGCCGGTCGGCCGCGTATAGGCGTATTTCGCCGCGCGCTCGGCATTGATGCCGGTGGAGGTCGCCATCAGGTCGAACTTCTTGGCGAGCAGGCCGGGCAGCAGGCCCTGGAACGGCAGATTGAGCTGGTCGAGCTTCACGCCGAGCTTCGCGACCACATAGTCGAGAATGTCCTTGTTGTAGCCGACGATCTGGCCGTCTCGGACGAATTCGAACGGCTCGAACGCCGCCTCGGTGCCGACGACGATTGTTCCGCGCTGCTTGATCTGATCGACCAGCCCGTCGGCATGCGAGACGGCGGAAAGAATGAGAAGCGGTGCGGCGGTCAGCAGGCGAAGTGCCGAGCGGCGCGCGATGGAAAACAACCCAACCATTTTGTTACCCTCTTTTTTCTTCGGTTTTACTGCGCTGGTAAGCCCGGCCGGAGTGCTTGAACACGCGGCCGATCATGTAGCTCTCGGAATCCTTGATCCCGGGAACGTTGGCGAGTTCGCTGACCAGGAAGTCATGCAGCGCCGTCGTCGACGGCAGGGTCAGCTGGATGATGATGTCGAAGGGTCCGGTCATGGCGTAGACCGAGTCGACGAAGGAATATTCGGAGAGTTTGCGCGCCACGCTGATGATGTGCTCGCGGTCGACGTCGAGGCCGACGATCGCCGCGATGCCGAGATCGCTGCGCAGCGGCCGCACCACCGCCTGGATTGAGATATCGGGATCCTCGAGGACGCGCGCCATCTTGCGCCGCACCGTCGCCTCGGTCACGCCGATGCGCTTGGCGATGTCGACGCTCGACATCCGCCCGTCGACCTTCAGCTGCGAAAGAACCGCCTGCTCGGTCTCGTCCAGATCATTGGTGCTGACGAAATCCCACATAAAACCCCTCGTTCATGTCGATTTCCTACTATGATTTTTAAATTTGCATAAGAATCCGTCATTGACAAGCCATTTTCAAACGGAAACAGGCGCGATGCCGGATGGCACCGACGCGGAGGCGGGTTTTGAAGTGCTTGAAGAGGAGATGGCTGAGGATCGAGCGGACGCGAAGTCAGGCCATGCCGATATCAGGCTGGCCCCGCGCCAAAAACAAAAAGACCGGCCAAAGGCCGGTCTTTTGAAAGTCTCAAACCGTGGAAGCTTCTCAGCTTTCCTTCGGCTCCAGAACCTGGCGGYCGCGATACATGCCGGTCTTCAGGTCGATGTGGTGCGGGCGGCGCATTTCGCCGGAATTCTTGTCCTCGACATAGGTCGGGGCCTTGAGGGCGTCGGCCGAGCGGCGCATGYCGCGCTTCGACGGAGAGGTTTTTCTTTTTGGAACGGCCATGGATATGCTCCACTACATGGTCAAAATGCCCCGGCAACCCTCGCGAAAGGGCCGCATCGAGGCCATAATCTGAGAAAGTCGGGTGCCTATACACGCCTTGCGCCGTTTTGGCCAGCGCTGGCCGCGAATTTTTTTGCCGCAGCAGGAAAGAGCTAGGTGCGCCGAGATTCAAGTCAGGCCGAGCCGCCGTTCGCAGGCTGGGGCTCACTTGAATATCGATGCACCTAGTCAAGGCATCCCACATAGGCGCCGGACCTGCTGGCGCGCCGCTCGATCAAGCTCGCGAGCCGCCGCAATCCCGGCCCGGGCTTTGCCGGATTGCGCGCGATCGGATTGGGCAGGCTGACGGCCAGCAACGCCGCCTGCCGTCGCGACAATTGCTTGGCCGAGACGCCGAAATGGTGCCGCGCGGCGGCCTCGATGCCGTAGATGCCCGGCCCCCATTCGGCGATGTTGAGATAGATCTCCATGATCCGCCGCTTCGACATCACCGCGTCGAAATAGACGGCCAATGGCAGCTCGACCACCTTGCGCACGCTGCCCAATGGCCGCGACCACAGAAAAAGGTTCTTCACCGTCTGCATGGTGATTGTGGAGGCGCCGCGCGTCGCCTCGCCGGCCAGCGCGTCGTCGACCACGCCGCGCAATTCGCCGAGATCGACGCCGCGGTGGAAGCAGAACTGCCMGTCCTCCGACATGATCACCGAATGCGCCAGCACCGGCGCCACGTCGTCGATCGACACCCAGCGCCGGTCATAGCCGGAAAAAGTCACGAGGTCCTTCAGCATCAGCGTCGAGACCGGATGCACGAAGGACGGCAGGTAAAGGAAGGTGAGCACGGCCGGTATGGCCRCCAAAACGATGGCGACGACCAGGCAACGCCGGGCGATGCGCTTCACACCGGCGCGGTTCAGGCGCCGACGTCGCGCCATGTCCAGCCCTTCGCTTCCATGTTCGACGATCGGTTCCGTCAAGCCGTCCCACCCGTGCCTCGCCCCCATCGGCATAAAGGCGCGCGCCTGCTTGCGCAATGTCTGAGTGTCGGCTACCGGTCCCGGCCATGAGCAAAGACGACCGGATCGCCTTCGAAACAGCGCTTTTCATGCGCGCCGCCGCCGTCGAGACGGAGCTGCGCCGGATCCTCGACGCGCGTCCGCTCACCGGCGAGATCGCGCGGCCCGAGCGCCTGATGGCGGCGATGCGCCATGGCGTGCTCAATGGCGGCAAGCGGCTGCGGCCTTTTCTGGTCATGGAGAGCGCCGCGCTGTTTTTGGCCGACAATGACGCCGCGCTGCGCGTCGCGGCGGCGCTCGAATGCGTGCATTGCTATTCACTGATCCATGACGACCTGCCTTCCATGGACGACGACGATTTGCGGYGCGGCCAGCCGACGGTGCACAGGGCCTTCGACGAGGCCACCGCGATCCTGGYCGGCGACGCGCTGCTGACCTTGGCCTTCGACATCATCGCCGACGAGGCGACCGCGCTGCCGGCCGAGCGCCGCGCCACCCTCGTTCTCGCCCTTGCCCGCGCGGCCGGCGCCGGCGGCATGGTTGGCGGCCAGATGCTGGACCTCGAGGCAGAGCGCAAACGGCCGGACGAGGCCGGCATCATCACCTTGCAGGCGATGAAGACCGGCGCACTGATCCGCTTCGCCTGCGAGGCCGGCGCGATCGTCGCCGGCGCGCCGCCCGCAGACCGCGAGCGGCTGGCGGAATTCGGCTCGGCGATYGGTCTTGCCTTCCAGTTGGCCGACGACCTGCTCGACCTCACCGCCGACGCCAAGCAGATGGGCAAGGCGACGAACAAGGACGCCGCCGCCGGCAAGGCGACGCTTGCCGCGCTGCATGGGCCCGACTGGGCGCGCGGCCAGCTCCACGGCCTGATCGACCAGGCGCATGCGCTGCTCGAGCCCTATGGCGATGCAGCCGGATTGCTCAAGCAAGCCGCGACCTTCGTGGCGACGCGCAGCAGCTGAACCCTAGCGCGGCTGGCGGCCGATGCCGGCCGACAACGGCGCCCATTGTTCGCTCTCTCCGAATACTACTGTCGATGGATGGGTAATTATCCGGCGTCCACGACAATCTATATCCGCTCCAGGACAACGAAACTGAGACCGGTCCGCGCCGGCAATCTTCAGAGCCGTGAAATCCAACCCGGAAGGAACCTGGAAATGCCCTTCGCCAACTTCAAGATGCCTGAGGCCGCCCTCACCAAAACGCAGAAGGAGGACCTCGTCCACAAGACCACGCAGATGTTCGTCGACTATTTCGGCGAGGGCGTGCGCCCCTACACCATGGTGCTGATCGAGGAAGTTCCCGACGGCGGCTATGGCCGCGCCGACGAGGTCTTCATTCTTCCCGACGCCTACCGGGCCAAGGATAGTGCCTGACTAGAGCATGATCCCGAAAAGTGGGAACCGGTTTTCGGAGAAAGATCATGCTCCAACAAAGAGTTAGATCGTGAGGGCGATTCAACGAAACGCCAT
>NZ_MDDT01000035.1:0-5781 GCF_001854815.1 Mesorhizobium sp. LCM 4576 | reverse complement strand
GACAATTCACCGAGCTTATCATTTTCACGGCGATCTCGAGACAGCGGCCAGGTAGCGGCATCATCGCGTCCGAGTTCTTCGAACTGCAGGCCGCTTTCGTGAACAAACAGATTGACGTTTTCATCGAGCAGGTGCCCTATCGCGATCACCATCGCGTGCTTCTTAGGTATCAAAGGTATCGAACGCAACAAGTGCTCCGCTATATCTCCCTGCTTGACGGTAGCCACTGAGACTCAACGCCCCGCCTCAGAACGTGTCGACGACCGTCAGCACACGGATCTTTCTTGTCCGTCGCGAGCTCATCGTGGACGAAGTCCATCACCCAGACGTCGTTCGGGCCGACGGCTTCCTCCCGGCCTTCCCGCAGCTTCGCCTTCACACGCCGCTTCGGCGTCTTGTTCCTGAGCTGCAGGCCCAAGTCCTGTAAATTCGATAGGATCGCTTCATGTTGATGTCCCAGCCCTCGCACGTGAGCATTACGTGCACGCGGCGGTATCCGTAGCGGACCCGCGTGGCGCAGATGTCCTTGATCCGAGCTTCGATGCCAGCCCTGATCGCGGCGGCGGGACTTGTAGTGAGAGGTGGCGAACTCCAGAACCCAGCATGCCCTTCGGATCGACACGTTCACACGTCTCCGCCACCAGCTCGCGTTTGCGACCAGGCCTCACAGTTTTCGGCGAATGACGTCCTGCAGCATCTCCTTGTCCAAGGACAGATCGGCCACCAGCTTCATGAGCTTGCCGTTCTCGTCCTCAAGCTGCTTCAGCCGCTTCATCGCGGTCGGCAGCAGTCCGCCGTATTTCTTTTTCCAGTTGAAATAGGTCGCTGGCGGATTCCCGCCCGTCGACAGATCTCGGCAACAGGAATCCCGTCCGCTCCCTGCTTCAGAATAAACGCCTTCTGCGCGTCGGAAAACTTCGGGGCCTTCATCATCTTCCGCTCCTCTCAGTCAAGGGATGTTACCGCGGAAAACTCAACTTTCGAACAGTCCAGTTTTCAGGGGTCATTTCTGGCCTCATGAGGCCTGTTTTTCCAGCGTGGATCTCATTGCGAACTCAGCCGGCGGCATGTTGCCGAGGGCCTAGTGTGGTCTGGGGTGGTTGTGATCCTCCTTCCATGAAGTGACGGCGTTGCGGCCCTCGGACAGCGTCGAGAACAGCGTGTTGTTGAGGCGCTCGTCCCTGAGGCTGAGGCGCCCGTTGATGGGGAAGACGGCCCCGCTTCTGAGAAGGGACCGTATACTGGTCCTACACTGCAAAAGGAGCATTCTGATGAACCCAGCCACCGTAGGCCTCGACCTAGCCAAGAATGTTTTTCACGTCCATGTCGCCGATGCATCTGGCAAGACGATTGACAGCAAAAGGCTCACTCGTCGTGATCTCCTGCCCTATTTCAAAGCGTTGCCGCTTTGCCTGATCGGTATTGAGGCCTGTGCAACTGCCCATAACTGGGCCCGTCAGTTGCAAGGGCTCGGGCATGACGTGCGCCTGATTCCTCCAAGCTACGTCAAACCTTTCGTGCGTCGCGGCGCGAAGAATGACGCCACTGACGCGGCGGCAATTTGTGAAGCAGTGACCCGACCCAACATGCGCTTTGTTCCGATCAAATCGCGTGAAGATCAGGCGTTCCTGATGCTGCACAGGGCCCGAGGCCTTTTGGTTAGGCAGCGAACCATGGCGGCGTGTGCGTTCCGKGCGCACTTKGCCGAGTATGGGGTCATTGTYGCTCAGGGAATACACCGGGTCGATGCCCTCATTGCGAAGCTGGATGAGATACGAGCAGACCTTCCCAATGATGCGTCCTTTGCGTTGGATGCTCTCGTCGGACAACTTGATACCCTGAACCGACAGATCGATCGGATCGATGTCCGGCTGGCTGAGATTCACAAGACCAATGCGATTTGCCGCTTGCTTGCGACCATACCGGGAATTGGGCCGATTACCGCGACCGCGTTCGCCGCCACAGTACCCGATCCGTCCACGTTCCGATCAGGGCGTGAGTTTGCTGCCTGRCTCGGCCTGACGCCACGCCAAAMCTCATCAGGTGGCAAGCACYGGCTCGGCGGCATCACCAAACAAGGGGATCGGTATCTTCGCCATCTGCTGGTATTGGGAGCGCGAACTGTGGTGCGCTATCCTAAAGCCCGTTCTCGTGTAGATGGCCCATGGATTGAGGCTCTGCTGGAACGGCGGCGCCCAATGGTTGCTGCCGTCGCGGTCGCAAACAAGCTCGCGCGAACGATCTGGGCAATGCTCTCTACCGGCGAGGTGTTCCGAAACACGTAGAATTGAAGATCGAATAAACTGGGACACAATGAGATGGCACAAGTGCAATGAAAGGATGATGATAATCGGCAAAGCTGAGGATCGAGAAAGCCCGGAGAGCTTTAAGCGCGCCAAAGCGCGTCCCGTTGATGAGGCCTCGATCCGCGGACACCATCAGGGCCAGCAGTCATGTATGGGCTGCACAAACAGGCCGAACACATGAACGCACCCGCCGATGAACATTACGCTCAAAACACTTGCGCCCGCGGGGCCGTCTATAATGAAGCTCTCGGCGAAGGYATTCTGCATGGGCTTACCCGGCGTGATGTAGTGCGATTCGGCGCCGCTCTGCTGGCACCAGCGCTGGACCGCCATGGAGGTCAGCTCCGTGCCGTAGCACCTGCGGAATGAAGGAGYGGCGGCGGCTGAGATAGCGAATGATTGTGTCGAGCTCGCGCAAGACACGCAGGCCCGACAGCGAGGTGTCGGCGATCAGCGCCAGACACTCCCGCGTCTAGCGCTGATCTGTTGATGACAGCCACCGAGACTCAACGCCTCGCGTCAGATCGCTCTCTGCTTCTGAAGGAAGCCATTAGCTCGGCTCGAGCCTGATCGGAGGCTTGGCTGATGGGCAGCGCGACTCCTGTACCAGCCCTATGACCGAGYCGGTGTTRGAGTRCCTGCCGATCGATGACGAGGTTGTCGAGGTGCAGCCTGGCTGGCTGCCGCCTTTGCCCCAGTCGTCTGACCAGCGCCCTCGTGCCGTCAAGCACAAAGACACCGCAATCATAGCCGTTCTGCTGCTGGGTTATGCGGGCCGGCTCCAGGCGGGCTCCCAGCCGTCGTGCGAGCTGTGCCGCGGGCTGGTCGTTGAACCGGCCGGCGGAGTCGTAATGATAGGCAACCGGCCTTGCCCGCTCGCGTCGATCAACCAGAAGCAGCGACCAGTGGCTGCCGCGGCGTTCAGGATCGGTAGCGCTGGCATCGTTGACAGGCAGAAACAGGAAGTCGGCAGTGTCGTTGCCATTGYGATCGTAGACGATGCGCTGGAAAGCCCCGAGGGCGGCATTGTCCGAGCCCAGGCGCAGATGATAATGGGCTATCAGCGGGTCGGCGAGCCGCGTTCGGGCGGCGAGATCTGGATTTTCCCTCTGCAGCTGCTGCGCCAGCAGCTCGTAGTCCCTCTGGATATGCTCATCGCTCAGCCATTGCGTGGCGTCGAGCGCCAGYCCGCGGTCGTGAGACGAGGCTCGCGGATTGAGCGCCTCGATCTGAGCGTCGGAGGCTGTACCTGGAGGCGGGGCATAATGGGCATCGTCACGCAGCTCGGCCGGTGTGGACGGCAAATCGACCAGGGAATCAAGACCGCGGTAGATGTCAGACGAGCGAGCTGACGCGGACYGCCGGGCTGGCCCCATGTCTTGATCCGACTGCGGCGACCACGCTGACCAGGGGCGGTCCCGACCGGCAGGTCTTTGCCTTCCGGCTTGATCCACGTCCTGCCAAAGTTGCGACTGATYGTAACTTTCCGGCGAGGCGGCGGGACTTACCCTCCAATCGGGCTGCTCCCGCGAGCCAAGCTGTGGCCCGAGATCCGGGAGCCTGCCATGTATAGCGCTCGACGCCGCGGAACCTTCGCCAGGCACGCTCGATGACGGCGATGGCCCGGCAATCGATCTCGACCTGGCAGCGTCCRACCGCGGCGCGGAGCCGRCATCATCCTGCAAGTCGACGATGTCATCAAGACCGGCATAGATCTGCGAGGATCTACGTGACGAGCCGGGCTGGGCAATTGCCGAGCCGGCAACTGCGCTCCAATGGCCCAAGCCGCTAATGTCAGCATCCTCAGCCAGCTGCCCGGGCGTGAGCGCATTCAGGTCAAAATCCGGATGCCGATAAGGTGTGGGCGACAGTGGTGCAAGGCCGGCGAAGGTCGACGACGAGTCGGCACTTTGAGCAGGCGAGGATGGGGCCGGCACGGGGGCCAATTCTGGCGGCAGCGATGTCGTCTGATGGAACTGCGGCGCATTGGTCGCCATTGGCGCGCCACGCTGTGCGGCCTCTTCTTCATGGAAGGCTCGCAGCACGTCCCAGGCCGGGTCGCTCGGGGACATGGGGATGGGCGAGAAGGCGACGGGCGAGGTGCTCTGTACAGCTCCAGTGGGCGGGCCGCTTGGCTGCTCGCGCGGGGCCGCTTGCCCATGCGCTGACAGGCCCAGCGCATTGTTGGCTGCGACCATTTGCCGGTATTTCTGCAGAAAGCCCCAGGCTGTGCCGAAACGGGGGCCTGCGTTCTTCTTGTATTCGTCAACCGCCCGGCTCAGAACCGCGGGTTCAATCTGGGCAATGCCCTTGCCGAAGTTCTGACTAAGCCAGCTGTTGAAACGACACAAATGACTCCGATACTTACTTAGCGTGTCTTTTCCGTACCTGCCTGCAGCTGCCCGACATGCATCTTCGATCACCTGGTTCTCTTCGCTGACAGGACGCGATCTAGCTGTTGTGACAGTCTGTCCGRCATMGGCTTGYCGGAGCCTTCCCAATGCGGCGTTAAGTTCAGAAAGTAGTTTTGCATCGTTGCCCGCGAAGTCCTTCGCCAGACGGTCCAACTGCTCGTCCTCAATCYGACCGTGGATTTGGCTCTGGTGGTTCTCGTCAAGCCATGTGCTGAACTTGCGCAGAGCCGCTAGATCGTGCCACATGGTTCCTTCTTTGAGGCGGGCAGCTACGGCTCTTGTCTGGTATCTGGCCAGGAGTTCCTCATCGTCCTTCGTGCCGGGTCGAACAGTCGAAGCAGCCGTCACAGGCTGTCCGGCATAGGCTTGTCGGAGCCTTCCCAACGCCACGTTGATATCGCTCAGTAGTATGGTATCCTTGCCCGCAAAGTTTTTTGCCAGACCGTCCAGCTGCTCGTCATCAACCCGGCCGGCGATCTGGGTCCGATGGTTCTCGTCAAGCCATGTGCTGAACTTGCGCAGCGCCACTATACCGCGAGCAATCGAGCTTTCACTCACCTTGGCTGTTTTAGCCACCTTAGCGCGGTAGGCGGCAAAAAGCGCCTCGTCCGGATGCTCTCGGACGCGTTTGCGACTGCGCGTTTGCTGAACGAGGGAAGCCTGGTGCGGTGCCGCGGCCGACATTGTATGGCGCGCGCCGGTCAAACCGCCTCCCATGRTCCCTTCTTGGAGGCCGGCAGCCTGGGCCAAGAGGTTCTCATCATCCTTGGTGACAGGTCGAACATTCGAAGCAGCCGTCACTGGCTGTCTGACAGAAAGCTGCCGGAGCCTCTTCAGCGCCGGGCTGATACKGGCGCCCTCGCGCTCCGTGAAGTCCTTCGCCAGCGCGTCCAACCCGGGGTCCTCAATCCGGCCGGCGATCTGCGTCCGATGGTTCTCGTCAAGCCATCTGCTGAACTTGCGCAGCGCCGCTAGATCGTCCCTCAAGGTTGGTCCTTTGACCACGACTTTTGCCCGGTATTGGGCGAAGAGTTCCTCATCGTCCTTCGTGCCGGGTCGAA
>NZ_MDDT01000034.1:0-8063 GCF_001854815.1 Mesorhizobium sp. LCM 4576 | reverse complement strand
CACTGATCCGCTTCGCCTGCGAGGCCGGCGCGATCGTCGCCGGCGCGCCGCCCGCAGACCGCGAGCGGCTGGCGGAATTCGGCTCGGCGATCGGTCTTGCCTTCCAGTTGGCCGACGACCTGCTCGACCTCACCGCCGACGCCAAGCAGATGGGCAAGGCGACGAACAAGGACGCCGCCGCCGGCAAGGCGACGCTTGCCGCGCTGCATGGGCCCGACTGGGCGCGCGGCCAGCTCCACGGCCTGATCGACCAGGCGCATGCGCTGCTCGAGCCCTATGGCGATGCAGCCGGATTGCTCAAGCAAGCCGCGACCTTCGTGGCGACGCGCAGCAGCTGAACCCTAGCGCGGCTGGCGGCCGATGCCGGCCGACAACGGCGCCCATTGTTCGCTCTCTCCGAATACTGCTGTCGATGGATGGGTAATTATCCGGCGTCCACGACAATCTATATCCGCTCCAGGACAACGAAACTGAGACCGGTCCGCGCCGGCAATCTTCAGAGCCGTGAAATCCAACCCGGAAGGAACCTGGAAATGCCCTTCGCCAACTTCAAGATGCCTGAGGCCGCCCTCACCAAAACGCAGAAGGAGGACCTCGTCCACAAGACCACGCAGATGTTCGTCGACTATTTCGGCGAGGGCGTGCGCCCCTACACCATGGTGCTGATCGAGGAAGTTCCCGACGGCGGCTATGGCCGCGCCGACGAGGTCTTCATTCTTCCCGACGCCTACCGGGCCAAGGATAGTGCCTGACTAGAGCATGATCCCGAAAAGTGGGAACCGGTTTTCGGAGAAAGATCATGCTCCAACAAAGAGTTAGATCGTGAGGGCGATTCAACGAAACGCCATCACGATCTTGGACCGGGCGAGTCGCTTGCCGAGCGGCACGCCCAACCTTCCGTGTCGGAGCCGATACTCGCTTTCCCCTGGATCAGTCGCGGTTCGGCAAGCTCCGCAGGAATTCGATCATCGCGGCGTTGACCTCGYCCGGGCGCTCCTGCTGGGTCCAGTGCCCGCAGCCGGGCAGCATCAGTGTATCGCGGATTTGAGGAACGAAGTTCCTGAGATTGGCCATCAGTTGATCCATGCCGGGGAAGGCGACCACCAGGTCGCGGTCGCCTGCCATGTAGAGCGCGGGAACCTTGATCCGCGCGCCCGCAAAAGGCGCCATCAGTTCCCAGTTCCGGTCGATGTTGCGGTACCAGTTGAGACCTCCGGCGAAGCCGGCGCGCTGAAACTCGCCCGCGTAGAAATCGACGTCGCTCTCGCTGAGCCAGCGCGGCAGGCTTGCAGGAACCTCGACGGCTTGCAGGAGGCCTGCGCCGTGCGGGACCATGCTGATGCCACCGCCCGAAGCATCTCCCGATACCGCGTAAAGCATGCTGCGCACCGTGGCCCGGGGGTCGCGTTCCAGCTCTGCCTCGGCAACGCCGGGCTGTTGGAAATAAAGCTGGTAGAACTGGGAATCCGCCGTTCGCGGCATGAGGCTGGTCGGGCGCGCATTGGCGCGCGRCCGGAACGGCACGCTGAGGCCGATGACGGCGTGGAAGCGGTCCGGTCGCAGCAGCGCCGCATGCCAGGCGACGACCGCGCCCCAGTCGTGGCCGACGATGACGGCGCTGGGAACTTCAAGGGCGTCGAGAAGGCCCACCATGTCGCCGACCAGATGAAAGAGCGTGTATTGATCGATCGCTTCCGGCCGATCGCTCTTGCCATAGCCCCGCATGTCGGGGGCGATGGCGCGAAAGCCTGCCGCCGCGAGCGCACTCAACTGATGGCGCCAGGAATACCAGGATTCGGGAAAGCCGTGGCACAACAGAACCGGGGGGCCGTCTCCGTGCTCGGCGATGTTGAGGCGGATGCCGTTGGTCGCAACTATTCGCTGTTTAGGTTCGCTCACGGCCGCTTCTCATGCTCGCGTTTCCACCTCCGATCAATGGCGGAAGGCCGGACGCCGCAACGGGTGGCCGAGCCGACGGAATGCCAAGTTTCGGAGGCGCVCATCTTCCATTGACTGTCTCAGGGGCGGTCGCGGCAGTCAATGTCCGACATGGTCGCGGAGCGCCAAGGCGTCCATGCACTTGAATAGTTCTGGTGATGTGCAAGCGTTCGTGCAAGATCGYCGACGGACAACGAGGAGATGCCCGGAACCGATGCTTAGACTGCAAGCCTGGCTGGCCGATTACTGGGTCATCGGTGCAGGGTTCATGGCCGCATCGTTTATAGCCGTTGCACCCATTGTATCGCTTTCGCTGCCGGTGTTCCTGATCTTCCTGCACAGCCCGTTTTACATGGTCCATCAGGTCGAAGAGCACACCGGCGACCGCTTCCGCGAGTTCGCGAACGAGAATGTTTTCGGCGGCCGAGACGCCCTTACCGTCGCCTCGGTTCTCATCATCAATCTGCCGTTTGTCTGGGGCATCAACCTGCTGGCTCTTTACGCGGCGTTCCTATGGGGACCCGCTTGGGGCCTGGTTGCGCCTTACATCATGATCGTGAACGCGCTCGCCCACCTCGTCACATCGGCGCGGCTGCGCAAATACAATCCCGGCCTCGTCACCAGCATCGTTTTGTTCTTGCCGCTGAGCGTCGCCACGATCTGGACGATTGGGAGAACGGCAGGCCTTGTCCCGCAAATGATCGGCGCAGCTCTCGCGATCCTRCTTCACCTGGCGATCATCGCAGTGGTGACTGTCCGATACCGCTCTCTCGCCAACGCGTAGCATCTTCAGCAACGTCAGCGCAGCCGGCCGGCCGATCAGCCTTGATCCCCGGCAAAACGGCCCTTTGTCCTTAATGGCACTACATTCACGCTGGCCGGCTGTTCGGGCTCCGCGCTCTGCGCGGCCGCTTCGATATCGGCCCGCGGCAGGTAGATCGTCACGGTCGTGCCCTTGCCAACTTCGCTGTCGATCGTGACCGCGCCGCCGGACTGCTGCGCGAAACCGTAGACCTGTGCGAGGCCGAGGCCTGTGCCCTTCTCCGGCCCTTTGGTCGTGAAGAACGGTTCAAAAACCTGCGGAAGCAGGTCTGGCGCAATTCCGATGCCAGTGTCGGTCACCCTTAGCGCGACGAATTCGCCTTGCAGGCCGGCCGCGTTATCGCCGCTCGATAGCAGCATGTTCTCCGCCGTGATCGTTACCAGGCCACCGTCAGGCATGGCGTCCCGCGCATTGAAGGCAATGTTGACGAGACTAAGCTCCAGTTCGCCAGGGTCGACCTTCACTKGCCAGGTTTCGGGTCCGACTGCGGCGACCAGCTTCACCGATTTGCGCATGGAACCCGCTATCATTCCGCGAACGGCTTCCACCCGCTCTRCCAGCGATACGACCTCGGCGCGGGCGGCATGCTTGCGCGAGAAGGCCAGCAACTGGCGCGTCAATCCGGCGCCGCGCTCGAGCGCAAGCTCCACGGATTCGGTCGCCCGCTTCATTTCGGGATCGACGCCGGCGTTCTTCACCCTACGGACGTAGCTGTCGACCACCGTGAGCAGGTTGTTGAAATCATGCACGATGCTGCCGGTCAATTGACCGAGCGCATCCATTTTCTGGGCATGAGCGCGTTGCGCTTGCGCCTGCCGGAGTGCGACCTCCGCATCGCGTCGACCGGTGATGTCGCGCGTGATCTTGGCAAAACCGAGCAGCTCTCCTTGCTCGTCACGGATCGGATCGATCACGACATTCGCCCAAAACAGCGTTCCGTCCTTGCGAACGCGATGGCCTTCGGTCTCGAAATGTCCTTCGCGTGTCGCCRTAGAGAGCGCACGGGCCGGCAAGCCCGCGGCGCGGTCGTGCTCGGTATAGAACCGTGAGAAGTGCTGACCGATGATTTCTTCGGCCGTGTAGCCCTTGATGCGCTCCGCACCGGCATTCCAACTGGTCACCAGCCCGTTGGGATCAAGCATGTAAAGCGCATAGTCGGTCACGCCGCTCACCAGAAGGCGGAACTGACGCTCGCTTTGACGCAAAGCTTCGTGCGCCGCACGGCGTTCGGTGATGTCGCGGGTAACTTTGGCGAATCCTTCAAGCTGGCCTGCTTCGTTATGGATCGGCGTAACGACGACCGATGCCCAGAAACGGCTGCCGTCCTTGCGTACGCGCCAGCCCTCGCCTTCGTACCGCCCGTTCTGCATGGCCGCTTCGAGGASGCGGAGCGGCGTGCCTTTTGCGCGTTCTTCACGGGTATAGAATTTGGAGAAATGCTGCCCCACGATTTCCTCGGCGGTGTAGCCTTTCAGCCGCTCGGCGCCAACGTTCCAATTGGTGATCATACCGCTTGGATCGAGCATGTAGATGGCATAGTCGGTCACGCCATCGACCAGGATGCGGAAGCGCCGCTCACTCTGCAGCAGCGACTGATGCGCGGCCACCCGCTCGGTGATGTCTCGCGTGATCTTCGCGTAGCCCAGAAGACGGCCGTTTTGGTCCACGACCCGTTGAACAACGCTATTCGACCAGAATCTGGTCCCGTCCTTGCGCACCCGCCAGCCCTCGGCCTCGTACCTTCCCTCCTCCTTTGCCGCGGCAAGCATCTYGTCAGGAACGGCGTTCGCCTGATCTTCGGCCGTGAAGAAGCGGGAAAAATGCTGCCTCAGGATTTCCGTGGCCGAATAGCCCTTTATTTTCTCGGCCCCGGCATTCCAACTGGTGATGAAGCCATCTGCATCGAGGGTATAGATCACATAATCGGCAACAGCGTCGATGAAGAATTCGAGGCGATGGCTGTCGGAAAGATATTGCGCGTCGGTTGTGATCAGTGGCATTGTCCAACCCGCGTTCTACGCTCGCATTAAGCAGGGGCGTCCAGCAGCATAGGCGCCCCTATCCGGCATAGCAACAAGCTTGGGCCAATGGCGACATATTCATCTGCATTCRCATCCAATCTGAGAAATCCGGGCTATTTGTACAGCTTTGCTCCGGAGAACGAGCCTGGAGACGACGACGAGAATCCCGTCCCCCATGAACTCGGATCTGCCGAGCATGACGAACTCCCGTATAGGGTCGAGTTGTGGAACGCCRCCAAGAACGGCGTCGAACAAGTTCTTGCTGTCACGGCCAATGCCAGCATCGGCTACGCCGCTTACTACGCAGCGACGCGTGAGCACCCGGACCGCTACATCACTTTGCGACACAAGAACAATTTCGTTTCGAGATGGAACGGTCCGACGAATTAGGCAGAGGCCTGTCTATGACACGGAGCGCCAACCCTTCCCGTCCGGCTGAAGCGCTACCCTATCGAATCGAACTCTGGCACGCCGAAAGCCACGAAGTCATCGAACGGGTCCTCGCACGCGCCGTTACAGCCCAGCTTGCCCGCGCCATTTTTCAGGCCGCGAGAGAAGAGCATCCTCAACGGCGGATCACGCTACGCAAGGGAAACCATATCCTCTCCGACACGTCGGATTGATGATCAGCCGTCCGATTTCAAAGCACTGCCCGGCAATGCGCTCGGTCTAGCTTGTCGCGAAGGGGTAGGTCGCCTCCGTATTAAGAAGCTGCGACAAAGTCCGCCCTCCACCTCCAACGAAATCTTAATGTAAATCAAGCGTAATCCCGGCCATTAAAATTATGCGTATGTGTTGGGGTTGCGCATGCCGGAATACTCTTCCTTCCTCCGGTCGATCCGGGTTCGCTACATTTCGGGACTGCTTGTCTTCGCGCTGGCCTCCGCCGCCGTCATGTTCGCCCTCAACCGTGTGAATTCGTACCGCCACGAGGTCGATGCTCTCAGCGGCAATTTCGTCATCTTCGCCCGCGACCTGCGCAACGCCACCAATTTCGCCGAGACGACCGGCACCGCCTGGCGCAGCGAGACGCGCGACGCGTTGACCGCCRCCGCCCGCGGCCATTCCGAACGCCTGATGGCCGAGATCGGCATCCTGAACGCCGAGCTCGCCGCGATCAGGCCGCGGCTGTCGAAGGGCGCCCTCAACACGCTGGACACCGCTTCGGTCAATGGCGACCTGTTCTGGTCGGCGCGTGACATGGTGCGCAACTTCAACCTGATGTCGGCCGCCCAGAAGGTCGACGAATGGAGCTACCGCGAGATCCGCAACCAGAACGACCTGTTCGCCCAGCCTATGCTGGTCAAGGTGYGCACAGCGCTCGATGACGAGCGACGCCTCGCCGACGCCTCCAACGACCGGCTGCTCCTGTGGGCGAGCGGCCTRCTGATCGCCGTGATCGCCATTGCCGCGGTTCTGATCTTCCGGCCGATGGAGAATGCGATCCGCCGCGCCTTCGCCGAGAGCGCCGCATCCTTGTTCAAGGCCGAGGCCGCCGACCGTGCGAAATCCGAATTCCTCGCCAATATGAGCCATGAGATCCGAACGCCGATGAACGGCGTGCTCGGCATGGCCGAGCTGCTTGCCAAGACCGAGCTGACGCCGCGCCAGAAAACCTTCACCGACGTCATCGTCAAATCCGGCAACGCGCTGCTCACCATCATCAACGACATCCTCGATTTTTCGAAGATCAATGCCGGCCAGCTGACGCTCGACCCCGCCCCTTTCCGCCTGGCCGAAGCGGTCGAGGATGTGGCGACGCTGGTGTCAGCGCGCGTCGCCGAAAAGAACCTCGAGCTCATCGTGCGCGTCGATCCGCGCTTGCCGGCCTTCGTCGTCGGCGATGCCGGGCGCTTCCGCCAGATCGTCACCAACCTGCTCGGCAACGCCGTGAAGTYCACCGAGAAGGGCCATGTGCTGGTCGATGTCGGCGGCGATGTCGTCGACGGCGTGGTCCAGCTCAAGGTCCGCGTGGAAGATACCGGCATCGGCATCCCGGCCGAAAAACTGCAGAACGTGTTCGAGAAATTCGCCCAGGTCGACGGCTCCTCGACTCGCCGCCATGAAGGCACCGGTCTCGGCCTCGCCATATCCGCTCGTCTCATCGACCTGATGGGCGGCAAGATCGGCGTCGAAAGCGAGATCGGCCGCGGCTCCGTGTTCTGGTTCGTCGTGTCGCTGCCGACGCATGACCAGCAGTCGCGCGACGAGCTCGTGCCGATGGATGTCACCGGCGCCCGGGTGCTGGTCATCGACGACAATCCGGTCAATCGCGATATCCTGCTGGAGCAGCTCAGAAGCTGGAGCTTCGACTGCGCGGCCGCCGAAAGCGGCGCCGTCGGCCTCGCCTTCCTCGACCGCGCCTGCCAGCTCGGCGCCTCGGTCGACTGCATCATCCTCGATTACCAGATGCCCGGCATGAACGGCGCCGACGTCGCGAGGGCGATTGCCGCCGACAGCCGGCTTTCCTCCATTCCGGTCGTGCTGCTCACCTCGGTCGACCAGGTCGATTTCGGCAGGATGGTCATCGATTTCGGCATCGTCGCGCATCTCACCAAGCCGGCGCGTTCGGCGGTGCTGCTGGGCACGGTGATTTCCGCCATCCAGAAGGCGCGGACGCAGGGCGCCAAGGCGCATTTCGTGCGCGAGCCGGCCGCAGTCCAGGCGGCGGCGCCGGCCTTCACCGTCATCCGCGGCCCGGCCGTGCCCGTGCCGGCGGCGCCGGAATCGATCGCCACGCCGAGCGGTCCGATCGATATCTTGATCGCCGAGGACAATGACGTGAACCAGCTGGTCTTCGGCCAGATCCTCAACGGCTTCGGTCTCAGCTACCGCATCGCCGGCAATGGCCGCACCGCGGTCGAGATGTACCGCTCGCTGCGCCCCCGGCTGGTGCTGATGGACGTCTCCATGCCGGAAATGAACGGCTATGAGGCGAGCCGCGCCATCCGCGCCATCGAAGCGCGGGACGGCGACCACACRCCGATCATCGGCGTCACCGCGCATGCGCTGAAGGGCGATCGCGAAAAATGCATCGAGGCCGGCATGGACGACTATCTGCCCAAGCCGGTCTCGCCCGACCGCCTCGGCGCCAAGATCGGCACCTGGCTCAGCGAGACGGTGGCGGCGAAGACGGCGTGAGCGCTTTGCCGAACGAGGGCAAACTCTCGAWAAAGATCGACTGCCGAGTTCCCGCCAACCCCCCTCTGGCCTGCCGGCCATCTCCCCCGCAAGGCAGGGCTGTCCGGGGAAGGTCGCAGGTGAATCGAAATGCCGCATGT
>NZ_MDDT01000033.1:0-50391 GCF_001854815.1 Mesorhizobium sp. LCM 4576 | reverse complement strand
CGGTGCACGCCACCGAGGTGATCGTCCGGCTGAAGCGGCCGCCGCTCGACGTCTTCGATCCGATCAAGCCGTCCGACGCCAATTATGTCCGCTTCCGCATCGATCCTCAGGTGGCGATCTCGATCGGCGCCCAGCGCAAGAGAGCCGGCGACGACATGGTCGGCGAGCAGGTGGAGCTGACCGCGCTCGACGACTCCAAGGGCGACATGCCGCCCTATGAGCGGCTGATCGGCGACGCCATGAACGGCAACGGCCAGCTCTTCACGCGCCAGGATGCGGCCGAGCTTGCCTGGCGCATCGTCGGGCCGGTGCTCGGCGACACCACGGCGCCGGCAATCTATGCGCCCAAGACCTGGGGGCCGGCCGATGCCATGCACGGCTTCGGCCCGCCCGACGGCTGGATCAATCCGACCAAGTAATTTCCGGGGAGGACAAAATGGCCAAGGCAGCAAAGAAAGCCGCGGCGAGCGGCGATCCGATCGTGCTCACCATCGACGTCGGCGGCTCGCATGTGAAGATCCTCACCAGCGTGGGTGGCGAGATGCGCCGCACCCCCTCGGGGCCAAGCCTGACCCCGGACCAGGTCGTCGCTTCGGTCAAGAAACTGGCCGAGGGGCTGGACTATGACGTCATCTCGATGGGCTATCCCGGCCCCGTGCAGGACAACAAGCCCTCGCTCGATCCCTTCAATCTCGGCAAGGGCTGGAACGGCTATGATTTCACCGCCGCCTTCGGCATGCCGGTGAAGCTCGTCAACGACGCGCTGATGCAGGCGATCGGCAGCTATGACGGCGGCCGCATGCTGTTCCTCGGCCTCGGCACAGGCCTGGGCGCCRCCATGATCATCAAGAATGTCGGCCAGYCCATGGAGCTTGCCCATCTGCCCTACAAGAAGGGAGCGACTTTCGAGGATTATGTCGGCGAGCGCGGCCTTGTGAAACACGGGAAGAAGAAATGGCGCAAATACGTTTTCGACGTGGTCGGCAGGCTTCGCGCCGCCTTGCAGCCGGACTATGTCGTGATCGGCGGCGGCAATGTCGACAAGCTCGATGAATTGCCTGAAAAATCCCGGCGCGGCGACAACACTCGCGCTTTCGAGGGTGGATTTCGTCTATGGCGCGACAAGGCGCTGGTCGTCTGATATTGTTACATTTCAGTATAATTGTTCAAAACAGCGTGTATTGACGCGACAAAACGTTGCGCCACGCAGATTTGCCGACTAGGAATTCGCCGGCCTGCGGCCCCTGCGGCTTTTCAGAATTCGCCAACAACGCTCGCAGCGCCTTGATATTGTACACCGCGACAACCGGATCGGTTTCGCGGCCTTGCGGCAGAAATGGAGGGATTACGTGAACGAGGACACCAGCACAGCCAAGGAAGTCGACCTGCTCGAACTCACCGCTMACATCGTATCGGCCTATGTCGCGAAGAACCGCCTGCCCGCTTCGGACCTGGGCGGACTGATCGCCAGCGTCGCCTCCTCGATCGGCGGGATCAGCCAGCCGGCGGAGCCCGCGGCGCCCCCGCCGGTCCCCGCCGTCAATCCCAGGCGCTCGGTGACGCCGGACTACATCATCTGCCTCGAGGACGGGAAGAAGTTCAAATCGCTGAAGCGCCATATCGGCGTGCATTTCGGCCTGACGCCCGAAGCTTACCGCACCAAATGGGGCTTGCCCGTCGACTACCCGATGGTCGCTCCCAACTATGCGGCCTCGCGCTCGCAGCTCGCCAAGTCGATCGGCCTCGGACGCAAGGCGGAACCGGAGCCGGCGAAGCCCGCCAAGGGCCGGAAGGCCAAGGCGCCCGCCTGAAATAACGCGCCTGCACCAATGGTTTAAGCAAGCCTGCCGAGGAATCCGCCTTGGCAGGCTTCGTGCTTTTGTGGCTTGGATAAGGCGAGCAATTCCAGGAAAAGTGCAAAAACGGTTTTCCGTCCGGAATTGCGTAAAAACAAGAAATGGAGCGATTTACCGTTTCCGCGAGACGGCGAGGCGCTCCAATGGGGGAGCCGGCCATGAACTACGCCAGGATGGTGATCGAGAAGGAAGCGCCGGAGGAATACGGCTACGACCGCATCCGCTACAACCTCTCCGAAAGCTCGATCGCCGACCAGAAGCTCTCCGACATCGGTCTGACGCTTCCGGACCTCACCCTGTTCTATGGCGAGCATCGCGGCGACAGGGAGTTGCGCGCGCTGATCGCCGGGCAAGACAGAGGCCTTTCCCCGGACGATGTGCTGGTGACGGCGGGTGCCGCAGGCGCGTTGTTCATCATCGCCACGTCRCTGCTGTCGGCCAACGACCATCTCGTCGTCGTGCGGCCGAATTACGCCACCAACATCGAGACGCCGAAGGCGATCGGCTGCGCCATCTCCTATGTCGATGTCGACTTCGACCAGGGCTTTGCCGTCGACATCGAGCGCGTGAAGGCAGAGATCCGTCCGAACACCAGGCTGATCAGCGTAACCTGCCCGCACAACCCGACCGGCACGATGATGGCACGCGCCGATCTCGATGCGCTGGTCGCGCTTGCCGAGAGCCGCAAATGCCGGCTGCTGGTCGACGAGACCTATCGCGACCTTTCCTTTGGGACACGATTGCCCGCGGCGGCGTCGCTCAGCCCCAGCGCCATCAGCGTCTGCTCGCTGTCCAAGGCCTTCGGCATTCCGGGCATCCGCATCGGCTGGCTGGTGACCCGGGATCCGGAACTGCAGGAAACCTTCCTCGCCGCCAAGGAGCAGATCGGCATCTGCGGCAGCGTCATCGACGAGGCGATCGCCCGCGCCACGCTCGAACGCCGTGACGCCTTCCTGGCCTCGCTGCTGCCGGACATGGCCAGGCGCCGCGACATCGTGCAAGCCTGGATCGACGGCGAGACACTGGTCGACTGGGTGCGGCCGCAGGGTGGCGTCGTCGGCTTTCCGCGGCTCAACGTCGATGCCGGCTTCGACCTCGACAAATTCTACGCGAGGCTGCTGGAGCAGCACGGCACCTATGTCGGTCCCGGCCACTGGTTCGAGATGCCGAAACGCTTCTTCCGCCTTGGTTTCGGCTGGCCGACGGAAACGGAATTGCGCGGCGGGCTCGACGCCATATCCGCCGCGTTGCGGGACTGAGCCGCCATCCGGGCAAAAAATTCGATTTTCTTTGATCCGGCGCGGATTTTTTGCGCGCATGGCTTGGCGAACTGGGCTAAAGGATTGCGGCCGGACCAGCGCCCACCGTGGAAGTGCCCCGCCGGCCGTTGTCGCAACGGGGCCCTCGAACCATGACCGTCGAAGCAACGTCACCAGACCAGCGCTACGCCGCGTTCCGGCACCGACCGTATCTCAGCTACTGGACGGCGCGCTTCCTCACGACGTTCGCCACCCAGATCGTGTCGGTCGCCGTCGGCTGGCAGATCTACGATCTGACGCGCAATCCTTTCGACCTCGGGATTGTCGGCATCGTCCAGTTCCTGCCTTCGCTGCTCCTGGTGCTGGTCACCGGCGTCGTCGCCGACCGTTTTGGCCGCCGCCTGATCATGACTTTGTCGTCGCTCGTCGAGGCCGGCTGCGCGCTCGCTCTCCTGGTGTTGACGCTGCGCGGCCCTGGCAGCCCGCTGCCAATCTTCGTCGTGCTCGCCATATTCGGTATCGCCCGCGCCTTCTACGGACCGGCATCGTCCTCGCTGGTCGCCAATCTGGTGCCGCAGGAGGATTTCGCCAACGCCATCGCCTGGAACTCCTCGGCTTGGCAGACCGCGACCATCGTCGGCCCGGTCGCCGGCGGCCTGCTCTACGGCGTTTCGGCTGAAGTCGCCTATGCCACCGCCGCCATACTGATGCTGGTCGCGGCGCTGCTCGTCTTCACCATCCCCAAGCCCGCCCAGCAGACGGCCACCGACAAGCCGACGATGCAGACGCTGTTTGCCGGCTTCGGCTATATCTGGGGCGAGAAGATCGTGCTCGGCGCGATCTCGCTCGACCTCTTCGCCGTGCTCCTGTCCGGCGCCTCGGYGCTGCTGCCGGTCTATGCGCGCGACATCCTCGAGCTTGGCCCCTGGGGTCTCGGCCTGCTGCGCTCGGCACCGGGCATCGGCGCCATCTGCGTCGCCGTCTGGCTAGCCGGCCACCCGATCCGCGACCACGCCGGCAAGATCATGCTGGGCTTCGTCGCCCTGTTCGGCGCCTTCACCGTGCTGTTCGGCGTCTCGACCGTCACCTGGCTGTCGATCGCGGCGCTCGCGCTGCTCGGCGCCACCGACATGTTCAGCGTCTATATCCGCGAGACGCTGATCCAGCTCTGGACGCCCGACGAGGTGCGCGGCCGCGTCAACGCCGTCAACCAGGTCTTCGTCGGCGCCTCCAACGAGGTCGGCGAATTCCGCGCCGGCACCATGGCGGCGCTGATCGGCACGGTTCCCGCCGTGGTGATCGGCGGCATCGGCGCCGTCGCCGTCGCCGGCCTGTGGGCATATCTGTTCCCCGCGCTGCGGCAGGTCCGGCATCTCAACAGCCGCAATTGACTGGCGGATCAGGCCGACGGCACGCATCGGCCCATAGAGACATGGAATTGCAGTTGAGCTGCGACGGCACGAGCGCGGAAGCGCAGGTCGGGAGCCGATCTACTCCGAAAAGCTCACGCTGATGCCGCGCTGCCGAAAATAGGCCTGCATCAACTTGCGGCCGGCGCGGTTGTTCTGCGCCAACTTGGCCGGATCGAACACCGCCTGTTTCTTCCCCTCCCGTGCCAGCGCTGCCTTGAGCGTCGCGATATGCGCATCGAGGTCGGCATTGTCCGCTCGGAGTGAGGCATAGATATTTTCGGTCGCCTCGGCCACGGTCAGTTCGTTCACGTGTGTCGTCCTTCGCTTGATCGGGCGGCGCATAACACAGATTCGTGGCCGCGCCGATACCATCCATTTTTGTTCCTCGCGTTTCGAGGGGATGGCTTCTATTTTGGACAGGGCCCGATGCTGATGTAGCGAGGCGGGCTCTCACCTGACAGGAGGGTTACGTTGTGAAAATACGCACGACAACGCACAATCATCCCGGAGAACCAGGCGTCATTCTGCTGGATCAGCCATTGGCGAACATGATCGTGGCGACCGACATTCGCGATGGCGCAACGACGCTGTTCGGAACCGTCGATCTCCAGGTGAACTATTCCGGCAAGTACGACATCAGAGTTGAACTGTCGCCGGACGAACTCACCCGCACCTACCAGCTGCTCGTCAAAAATCTTCTCGGGAAAATCCAGGAGCTCACTGCCGAACCAGCGGCTTGAAACCCTTTAACCCGGGATTTCAGATAAGCACCTGATACTGAGCCGCGCGAAGTTCGCGATGGCGGTATCCCTACTCTTTGACGATCTCCGTCACGCAATGGACGTAGTCCATCCGGTGGCCTTCGGGGGCGCGCGCGACATCGGCTTCGTAGGCGCCGTAGAGATTGTCGACGATTGCGGCACGGTCACCGGAGGGACGCGAGGGATCGAGCGCGTTCGCAAAGACGGTTTCCGACCAGGAGCGGAGCGTCGGCACATAGGCCTTGGCGAAGGCCTGTGCGTTGCCATGGACCCGGAAGGCCTCGGCATAGGGGCATGGCGTCACCATGGTGAAGATATTCTCGAGCCTCAGCCCTGACCGCGACACCGGCGAAGCGGGATCGCGGAAGGGCGCCGCGAACTCGTCCGGCGTCTTGTAGAACTGCTGGAACGTCGCGTTGACATATTCCGCCTCGCCGATCCGCCCCGCCGCAAGCAAATCGCGCCAATGGCGCGCGAAGCTGTCGAACATGTCGACCCCGGTCGTGTGCCCGAGATAGCGGCCTTCCTCGTCGACGCAGAAATTGGCCAGCGCCAGCCGGCCGCCGGACCTCAGCTCACGGGCCCTGGCCAGCAGGATCGTCTCCCAGTCGCGCAGCCCCTGGGCGCGAAACTGCGCGCGCTCGGCCTCGGTCGCGCCGACCGCCTGGACATGGTCGGCGATCATGCAGGGCCGCGTGCTGATCCAGTGCATCGCGGTGGCGGAAAAGCCGAACGATAGCGAATTGTCGGGAAGGATCTGGCGGTAGAAGCTGGTGCCGCTGCCGAAAATGTAGAGCCCGGGCGTCTCGGCCAGCGGAACCTCCGTCGAGGTGCCAAGCAGTCCCTGGCTCAACCGGAATAGGGTCGAGAAATCGTTGTGCGGCAGGTCGGTATAGGTGATCGATATCGCCCGGTTCGGTTCCCTCTCCCGAACGGCGCCGACCAGCCGCCGCATCATGTCCATCGAGGTGCCGCCGTCGGCCGCGCCGAAATCGGCGACGGCGAAAGGCTGGCCATCGGCCAGCCGGGGCATTCCGGCGACGGCCTTGACGACGAGATCGCCGACCTTGTCGATGACATATTTGGCGCCGACCGTGTTGGCCGAGTAATAGCCCGCTCCACGCATGGCGATCTTCTGGCCGTCGGCTGCGCTCATTTGGTTCTCCCCTTGTTATTCATCGTCCACCCGGCCGCCGCCGGCTCCGCGCACGCGCGACCTTTCGCTTTCCGGCACATAGGTTCTGGCGGCGAAGGAATTGAGCGCCGCAAGCGTCCGCTCGTCGATCGCGCCGCGCCGGCCCGTGGCCGACTGATCGATGTCGGCGCGGTGTTCGACGACGACATCGGCGCGCGCCACCAGCCCGACCGGCCGCGCCACGCGCATGGCCGAGCGGCGCAGCATGGCGTCGAGCCACATTGGCAGGCCGACATTGATGATTGTCAGCGGCAGCGCGCTTGCCGGAAGCGGATCGTCGAGCAGCAAGGCCGCTGTTCGGATCGGACAGAGCGGCCTTTCGGCAGGCCTGTCGGGCTCGCCCTTTCGCCAGCGCGCCGCGCGGGCAGGATCAGGCGGGTCGAGGGATTGCGCGTTTTCGGCGAGGCTCAGCATGGCCACGCCCCAATCGTCGTCCTCAACCGCGATCCGGCGCGCCGCGCGACCGATATCCTCGGCCAGTCCCCATGAAAATCCGGCGCCCCGGGCCGCCTTGGCGCCCAGCGTCTCCACTTCGTTGAGCGAGAGCTCGATCACGCGGCCTCTCCTGCGGTCGCCATGGCGGCGACATCCTCGATCAGCGGCTCGCCGCTGAACAGCGCGATCCGCAGCCAGCGGTCGGAGCGCGGATCGAAACTGCGCGCGCCGAAGAACGCCAGCTTGGCGCGCAATATGTCGACGGGCCGCAAGTCGGCGCCGATCAGATTGTCGTGGATCTCGGCGTAGGGAAACCTGGCGACGATCTGGGCGCGCCGCACCGCATGGCGCCATTCCGGCCGACGCAGCAGGAAGTCGGCGACACTGGCCGATTGTGGTTCCTGCGCCAGCGCGGCCGCCAGGCTGAGCGCATCGCGCGCGGTGGCCAAAGGCTGTTCGAGCTCGGCGCCGTCCTCCTCGAACCGCTCGCCGAGCCGGGGCTCGAGCTTCTCCGCCGATACATACCAGAAGCGCGCACTGGCAGCCGGGTCGGCGAAATCGACATCAGCCGCCCAGGAATAGGCGTCGAGAAGCGCCTGGCGAAGCGAAGCGCAGGTGACGCTGCCGTCGATCGCATGTCCAGGCGTCTCGTCGGCCTTCATCGTGTCGCCGAGTTCGTCGACCAGCGCGCCATGCGGCTCGAGGATCAGCGAGACGCAGGCTTCCTGCCCTTCCAGCGAAAAATTGTCTTCCGCGAAGCGATAGACCGCGTCCCAGGGCCGGGGTTTCGCCAGGAGCCGGTCGAGGTTTTCGGTCAGCGCATCGAGATCGGCGGCCAGCGACATGGTCGCGGCGGCCTGGCGATCATCGTCGCTGTGCCAGCGGGCGACGCGTCGCGACAAATCGGCGAGCGCTTGCGCAAAAATCATCCGTTCCGCCGCGCCGGCATGCGGCTCTGCCCGCACCCGCGCCAGCGCGGTTTCACGGGCCAGGAACCAGCTATGCGTCAACAGCGGATGGCGCACGAGGAAGGGCGCCATGCCGAGCCCCGTCGCATTGCCGACCCCGAGCGCCCGGCGCAAGTCCGACGCCAGCCTTGCCGCGCCGGCCGGGTTGCGGCGACAGGCGATGTGATCGACAAGGTCGAGCGTGAAGGACCGGATCAGCCAGACGGTGAGCATCTCCGCCTGGAAGGATCCGGCAAGTTCCGGGCGCCCGGCGATCTCGTCGCGGTCGGCGATGCCGAACTTGCCGTTGCCGTAGACGGCCGTGGTGCGCAGCAGATAGCCGACGCCGAGCAGCTGCTCCTCGTCCGGCTGCCGCCCCCGCGCCAGCGCCGAAACCACGTCCTCGAACAGCCGCACGCTCTTGTTGGCGCGCGCCAGCACGAGCTCGCGATTGGTGTAGCGGCCCGCCTCCTGCAGCGGCGCATTTGCCTCCAGCCGCGCGATCTCGGCGGCGTCCGGCAATCCGTCGTAAAGCACGTAGCTGGTGTCCCAGGCCTGCGCGATCACCCGGTCGGAGCGCTCCTCGTCGTCGAGCGGCGTCGAGAAGGCGACCAGGCTGTAGGTCCTTGCCGGCGTCTCGACCGCATAGACCGCGCGCCCGAACCCATTGTCGTCCAGGTCGAACAGGTGCTTGCGCACGCGCCATTTTTCCCTGGTGGCGCGGCGGATCAGCTGGCGCAGGAAGCTGAGACGCGTCGGATGCGCGGCGCCAAGCCGCTGCAGCCGCATGACGACCTCCGGCGGGCGCAGCGCGATCGCCGTCATGCGGCGGTCCCGGCCAGCTTTTCGAGCGTGGCGAGCGTCTCCGCCGCCACCTCGATGCCTTCGGTTGCATTCCGCTCTCGCGCGCCAAAACGCTTCACGCCCGGCAGCCTTGCTTCGCCGGCAAAAGCGCCGGCAACGGTTTCCAGATTCCCCGCGAACGCTCCGGTCGACGTCGTATCGGGCGAGACCGCCAAGAAGAACTGGCCGGTTCCAGGCGGGCCACCGGCGGTGCCGGAGAAGGGGCTGGCGACAAGCCCGGGATTGGCTCCGGTCAGGCATGCGGCGAAGATCTCCACCAGCAATGCCGAGCCGACGCCCTTGTAGCCGCCGGCCGGCGCCATCGTGCCCTTCAAGGCTTCGCCGGCATCGGTGGTCGTCTCGCCGCTTGCGTCGAAGGCCCAGCCGGCAGGGATCGGCTCGCCGGCGCGGGCGCGCTTGATGACCTCGCTCTTGGCGACGACGCTGGCGCTCTGGTCGATGACGAAGCGCGCACCGCCTCGCCCGTCCGGGACCGCCAGCGACCATGGATTGGTGCCCAGCGCCGCCTTGCGGCCACCCCAGGGCGCGATCGAGGCCGGCGCGTTGGTGAATCCCAGACCGACAAGCCCGTTCCGCGCAATGTTTTCGGTGTGATAGCCCAGCGCGCCGCAATTGTAGGAATTGCGGATGGCAAGCGCCGCCACGCCTTGCGAGCGCGCCGCCTCGATAAGCGCCGGCAGGCCGAGGGCGATGGCCGCATGGGCAAAGCCGTTTGCGGCATCGACGGCGACGACCGCCGGAGCCGGCTGCGTCAGGCGCGGCTCGGCCTGCCCCAGCACCTTGCCGCAGGTCAGATGCTCGCAATAGGTCGGCAGATACATCAGGCCATGCGATTTCAGGCCGTCGCGTTCGGCCGCCGCGATGGCCGCGGCGAGCGCACCGGCTTGGCGCTCGCTGGCGCCGTGGCGAAGCAGGGCGGCCGAAGCCAGCGTCTCGATTCGGGCTTGGGTCAGTCGTGTCATCCGATCATCCGCCAATCATGCCGCCGCATAGCCAAATTCTCTCTCGCCGGCTTGCGCTTGCTGGCGAATGCATTCGATGAACCGCAGCGACGCCGGCTGCAGGTTGCGGCCCGCCTTGGCGATCCAGCCGACGGTGCGGCTCGAGCGCGGGTCGGCAAGCGGAACGAAGCGCACGTCGTGGCTCGATTTCCAGCGGCAGAGCCGGGGCAGGATGGTGACGCCGAGCCCGGCCTCCACCATCGCCAAATTGGAGCTCACATTGGTCGCGGTGAGCTTCGAGCCGGCGGCAAGCGCCTCGGTCTCGGCAAGCCCGAGCGCCGCGGCCGCGCCGTTGCGGATGAAGCTCTCGCCATCGAGCTCAGCCCATCTCAACGGACGTTTCGACTTCGCCAAAGGATGATCGGCCGGGCAGACGAAATCGAGCGGCTCGTGGAACAGCGGCTCGAAGCTGAGCTGCGGCCGCTTGCTGGCGAGCACGCACAGGCCCACCTCCACCATGCCGTTTTCGACCGCCTCGACGATGGCGCTGGAATCGCTGTCGCGGACATGGATGTCGAACCGGCTGCCTTCGGCGCGAAGCTTAGCGATCGCGCGCGGCAGCAGGGTCACGGCGACCGAAGGCACGCTGGCCACGTCGCAGCGGCCTTGCCGGTCCGCCGCATAGCTGGTCATCGCCAGGCAGGCGCGGTCGTAATGCGCGATCATGGCGCGCGCCTCGTCGAGCACGATACGGCCGACCGGCGAAAGCGCGCCCTTGCGCTCGCTCTCGAACAGCGGCGCGCCGATATCGTCTTCCAATTGCTTCAGGGTCATCGACACGGCCGAGGGCGTGCGGCCGATCTGGTCGGCGGCGGCGCGCACGCCACCGGTCTCGCAGACCGCGACGAAGCTGCGCATGCCGGTCAGGCTGATGGTTTTGGTCAATGTTAAGCTTGCCTGAACATTTGTGCCAAAAATTGAGCTTGATTGAAGTTCACAGCATTGGTTAGGTCGTTGTCAACCGAATTGATGCAGGTCGAACACGATGCTGAACGGTCAGAACTTCGTTGCGGGCGAATGGCGCGACGGCGCCGGCTGGGTCGAGGACATCAATCCATCCGACGTGACCGACATCGTCGGACGCTTCGCGCAGGCGCGGCTGTCCGACATCCATGACGCCGTGGCGGCGGCGCAAGGCGCGCAGCGGGAATGGGCGGCGGCGGGGCTGGAAGCGCGGGCTGCCGTTCTCGACGCCATCGGGCGCGAGTTGATGGCGCGTTCGAAGGAACTTGGCGAACTGCTCTCGCGCGAGGAGGGCAAGACCCTTCCCGAAGGTGTCGGCGAGGTCTATCGCGCCGGGCAGTTCTTCACTTATTTCGCCGCCGAGGCGCTGCGTAATCTGGGCAGCTCGGCCGACTCCGTCAGGGCCGGCGTCGATGTGCTGATCGAGCGCGAGCCGCTCGGCGTCGTTGCGATCATATCGCCATGGAATTTCCCCGTCGCCACCGCGTCCTGGAAGATCGCGCCGGCGCTGGCATTCGGCAATGCCGTGATCTGGAAGCCGGCCAGCCTCACCCCGGCCAGCGCCTGGGCATTGACCGAGATCATCAGCCGGCAGGCGATCCCGAAAGGCCTCTTTAACCTGGTGATGGGATCGGGATCGACGATCGGCCGCGAGCTTGCCGCCAAGGCCGACATACAAGGGTTGAGCTTCACCGGCTCCGGCGCCGTCGGCTCCGGCATCGCCGCGCTCRCCGCCGCGCGCTTCGTCAAGCTGCAGCTCGAAATGGGGTCGAAGAACCCGTTCGTGGTGATGGACGACGCCGACCTCGACCGCGCCGCCGACCTTGCCGTGAACGGCGCCTTCGGCGGCACCGGACAAAAATGCACGGCCTCGTCGCGCCTGATCGTCCACCGGCCGATCCATGACGCCTTCGTCGAGAAGCTGCTGGCGAAGACCCGGGCGCTGAAGGTCGGCCATGCGCTTGAGGCCGGCGTCCAGATGGGGCCGGTCGTCAGCGCCGAACAGCTCTCGGCCAATCTCGGTTATGTGACGCTGGGCATCAGCGAAGGCGCCGAGCTTGCGGCCGGCGGCGAGGCGCTCGATCTCGCGCATAACGGCCACTACATGGCGCCCGCCGTGTTCCTCAACGGCCGCTCGCGCATGCRCATCAACCAGGAGGAGATGTTCGCGCCGATCACCTGTGTCATTCAAGCCGACGATCTCGACKAGGCGATCATGCTGGCCAACGACACGCCCTACGGGCTGACAGCCGGCATCGCCACCCGCTCGCTGGCGCGCGCGACGAAATTCCGCCACGCCTCGCGCTCGGGCTGCGTCATGGTCAACCTAGCGACCGCCGGCACCGACTATCACGTGCCGTTCGGCGGCGTTCGTGCCTCGAGCTACGGCCCGCGCGAGCAGGGCCGCGCCGCGGTCGAGTTCTACACCCAAGTCAAGACATCCTACATCCACGCGGGCGCGCCCGAATGACCACCGGCGCGCCGCAAGTGCTCATCGACGGGCTGCAATATTGCAACTGGTCGCGCGAAATTTTCGAGGAGATGCGCCAGGGCGGCCTGACCGCGGTCCACGCCACGGTCGGCTATCACGAAGGTTTCCGCGAGACGGTGCGCCACCTCGTCGATTGGYGCACGCGTTTTCGCGACAATGAGGATCTGATCCTCCTGGCGCGCGATGCCGGCGACATCGAGCGGGCGCGAGCCTCGAACCGGACGGCGATCCTGCTCGGCCTGCAGAACCCAATGCCGATCGAGGACGACATCGGCCTGATCGAGATGCTGTTCGATCTCGGCATCCGCTTCATGCAGCTCACCTACAACAACCAGTCGCTGCTCGGCTGCGGCTGGATGGAGAAGGAGGACAGCGGCGTGACGCGGATGGGGCGCGAGGCGATCRCCGAGATGAACCGGCTCGGCATGATCATCGACCTGTCGCATGCCAGCGAGCGGACCGCGCTGGAAACGATCGCGTTGTCGCAGCGGCCGGTGGTCGTCAGCCACGCCAATCCGCGCTGGCTGCGCGACAGCAACCGCAATGTCTCCAGGGCCATCTTGCAGGCATTGCGCGCAAAGGAGGGGTTGCTCGGCCTTTCGCTCTACCCGCTGCACCTCCCGAACGGCTCGGACACGACGCTGGAGCAGTTCGGGAAAATGGCTGCCGAAGCGGCCGGGATCATGGGGGCGGATCATCTCGGCATCGGCTCGGATCTATGCCAGGACCAGCCCGACAGCGTCGTGCGCTGGATGCGAGAAGGCCGCTGGACCCGCGAGATCCAGGCGACCGCGAGCTTCCCGCCGCAGCCGTCCTGGTTCAGATCGAACCTCGATTTTCCGAAGCTGTCGCAAGGCCTTTCCTCGGCCGGATTCGGTCAAGCCGAAACCGCGTTGGTCCTCGGCGGCGCCTGGCACCGCTTCCTCAAGGCCAGCCTGCCTTCCGCCCGGGATTCGCAGGCAACGAGCTGATAGGCGCGCGGGCAGGCCCAGGTGGGGCCAAGCCCGGCCGTCCAGAGCAATCGGGCTTTGGCCTACCCCACCGCCGGCCGACCAAAAATCAGCCCCAGAAACTCGCCCAGCCAGCGCTTCAAATGCATGTCCCAGATCAGCCGGCCGCCGAGATGGTCGCGGCCGGGCTGAGCGCCGGGCAATTCGAAGCGATGCGCGCCGCGCACCACCCAGCGCTGCATCATCACGCGTGTCAGCTCGCCATGGAACTGGATGCCCCAGGCGTTCTCGCCGTAGCGGAACGCCTGGTTGGGATAGGTTTCCGCGGTTGCCAAAAGCGTCGCTTCCTTCGGCAGCGAAAAGCCTTCGCGGTGGAACTGGTAGACCATCTCCGGCCAGTGCAGCAGCTTCTTGCCGGCCTCGGTCGCTTCAATTGGATACCAGCCGATCTCGACCAGGCCTTCGCCATGGCCCTCGACCTTGYCGCCGAGATGGTTGGCGAGCATCTGCGCGCCGAGGCAGATGCCGAGGAACGGCCGGTTCTCCTTGAGCGGGATTTCCAGCCAATCGGTCTCGCGGCGGACGAACTCGTCCTCGTCATTGGCGCTCATCGGCCCGCCGAAGATAACCGCGCCGGCATGATCGTCGAGCGTGCAGGGTAGCTCGTCGCCCAATGGCGGCCGGCGGATGTCGAGGTCGAAACCTTCTTCCAGAAGCATATGGCCGACGCGGCCGGGGCTCGAAGTCTCCTGATGCAGCACGATCAGGATTTTTGGTCTCGGCCTCGGTCTGGGTGGCATGGAAGGCGAAGGATCCTGTTATTCGTCGCTCGACTGGCCCTTGGCGCCAGGCGCCTGGGCCGCCGCCTTTTGGCGCGCCTCGATGCGGTCGCGGCGCTCGACGCCGATCAGCTCGGCGACCCGCCAGACGGTGTTGTCCTCGAGCTCGTCAAGCTCGCCGTCGGYATAGACGATCTCCCACATCAGGCCGATGAAGGCCTTGCGCGCCTCGGCATCGAGATCGCGCTTCAAGACGCTGGTGAAAGCGTACAGGTCGATCGCCTCGTTGTCGGCGCGCTCGCCGGCCGCGGCCAGCGCGTCGAGCTCCGCGCCGCTCACCGAATAGGTCTCGGCCAGGATCTGCTTGAACCGCTCCCATTCGACGTCCTGGCGCACGCCGTCGGCGTTCATCACATGGTAGAGCAGCGCCGAGGCCGCGACGCGCGGATCGTCGGCGCTCGGCTTGGCCGCGCGGCCGGCCGGCAGATCCCTCAGGAAGGACAATACGCGCTCGAACATCGATGATTTTTCCCTGCCCGCCAAATCTTTCTTGTCCGCCACGCCGGACCTCAAAACAAACGAAACCGGCGCGGCGATTTTTCCGCTTCTTCTTCCGGCGCGACACCCGGATCGTCCGGCAGAGGCGGCAGCTCCGGGCCGCGCCCGGCGGTTTCGGCCTCGCCGCCGGCTTCCACGACGGCCGTGTCCTTCTCGCCGCCATTCGCGGGTACCGGCGCCGTCTTCTCGGCCGCAGCATCGGCGACGATGTCGATCGCCTTCTCGGCGACAGGCTGGACAGGCGGCGCAGCGGTGATCGCCGGCACCGCGACATCCGCGTCGCTGTCGATCAGCTGGCCGAGCCGCTCCATCGGCGCGCGCCAGGTGAAAGCGTCGAGCTTGCCGGTGATCGGCGATACCGGCGCCCAGCGCTCGGAGATGACGCCGTCCGCCACCCAGGCGGGATCGCGCGGCGCGCGCACGGCTTTGGACAGCAGCTGCCGCACCTTGCCCTGGTCGCCGGTCTCGGCTTCCTCGATATCGGCGAGCAGAAGATAGGCGCCCTCGCGGCGATCCATGCGGATTGCCGCCTCCGCCTCGCGCCGCGCGGTGGCGAAATCCTGCGCGTCGAGCGCCGCGCGCGCCACGGCCATGGACGATTCGGCGTGGTTCTTCTTCAAGTCCTGCAGCTTCTTCGCTCGGTTGAGGCGGTCGAGCACCGCATCGCCCGGTCTGGCATGGGTGTAGAGCTCGGCGATATCGGGATGCGGCTCGGCCTTCCAGGCGGCCTCCAGGATCTTGGAGCCCTTGCGCACGTCGTTTTGCCGGATAACCAGATCGGCGGCGATCACCGCCGCCGGCGCGAAATCGGGCGCCAGCTTGTTGGCTTCGAGCGCCGCCGTGCGGGCCGCGTTCGGGTCGCTGTCGACCAGCGCCTGCGCCTTGGCCGTCAGCAACACGGCGCGGCGGCGGTTGGCCGCGTCGCGCTCGATCTGCCTTGTCGATTTCTGCGCCTCGACCAGCTTCAGCGCGCCGTCCCAGTCGCCGCGTTCGGTGAGCTCCTCGAGCGTCGATTCCGCCGCCCAGGCAAGCTGCGGCGCAACCGCCGCCGCGCGTCCGGCATAGTGGCGGGCGGCGTTGCGGTCGCCAAGGCGCTCGGCCTCCAGATAAAGCCCGCGCAGGCCGAGCAACCGCATCTCCGGATCGTCGAGCATGCGCTCGAATTTCTCGCGCGCGCCCTCATGGTCGCCCTCGAGCAGCGAGGCCTGCGCGTCGAGCAGGTTGATCAGCGGCTCCCGGTCGGAGCTGATCAGCTTGGCGGCCTCCTTGGTCTTCTTGCGCGCCAGCGCGCCGTCGCCGGCGCCGGCGGCGATCATCCCGGTCGACAGCGCCTGATAGCCGCGGTCGCGGCGGCGAACGCGAAAATAGCGCGAGATCGTGTAGGGGCTGTTCCACAGCGACTTGATCAGCCACCAGACGATCATCACCGCAGCAACCACGGCGACGATCGCCACTGCCGCCACCATCAGCGTGACCTGGTACTGGTAGCCGTTGAAGGTGACGAGCATGTCACCCGGGCGGTCGGCCAGCCAGGCAAAGCCCAACCCCAACGCGAAGACGACGGCGAGGAAGACGAGGAGGCGGATCATCTTGTCTCCTTATGCCTTCGTCGCGCCGGCAATCAGCGCTTCGAGCTGCTTTTCAACCTCCAGCCGCGCCTTCAGTTTGCCGGCAAACTCCGCGCCGGCCGCCTTTGCCGCGTCGGGCAGCGTGWCGTATTCGCTGAGCGCCTTGGCATAGTCGCCCTGGTTGACCGCCACTTCCATGCGGGCGACGGTTTCCGGAGCGCCCTTGCCTTCGACAGTGCCGACCGGCCGCACCTTGATCAGCGATTCCGCGCTCGACACCAGGCTCTGGAAGAAGCCGGCATTCTGGTCGACCGGCCTTGCCGCCTCGACCATGGCGTTGGCCGCGGCATCGGCCTCCGACGCGATGGTGGCGCGGGTCGGCACGCCCYTTTCGGCATAGGAGCGCAGCGCCGCAAGCTCCGGCGCGTCCGGCGCGATCGCCGCGAACGTGTCGAGCTCGGTCGCAAAAGGCGCGCCGCGGTCGAGCGCCGACTTCAGCGCCGAGGCGGCAATGGCCAAAGCGATCTTCGGCTGCGAGGCCTGCGCCTCGACCTTGCCGGAAAGCTGCGACACGGACTGCTCAAGCGCCGCCACCCGGCCGTCCACGGCCTTGGCCGCGTCGCCGGTCGATTTCACCAACGCGTCGAGCCCGGCGATCTTCTCATTGAGCGGCCCAAGATCGACGGGCGCGGCATTGCCGTTCTTCTGCAGCTCGGCAACGGTGGCCTCGATCTGGCCGACCTTGTCGCCGAGCGCCTTCAGCGCGGCGCCGTCGCCGCCCTGTCCTGCGGTGGATTTCAGCGCCGCGACATCGGCCTTGACCTGCGCGAGCGCCGAGGAAAGGCCGTCGACCTTGGCCGACACGCCGGTGTCGCCGCTTTCCTTCAACGCCGCGATTTCGCTTTTCAGCGAAGCGATCTCGCCATTGACGCCGTCGAGCGAACCGCCGTTCGATCCCGGCGCGCCAATCAGCCCGACCGCCTGCAGCAGGCCGGCGCCGGCAAGCGCGATCACGCCGCCGACGACGCCCGCGGCAATGGCGTTGACACCGGTTCTGCGCGGTGGCTGCGGCATGCGATCCTCGCTGCTCGTGTCGCTTGGTTTCGCTGCCGAGGCGCCGGCGCCGGGCGCGGACGCATCCTCGAAATTGTAGTCGAAGCCCTGGTGCTGGCTTTTCGGCGCATCGGAACCGCCGGGGTAAGGCTTTTCCGGCTCATCCTTGCCGACCTCGGGCTTGTCGGATGTCGCCTGCGCGGCGTCGCTATGCTCCCACGGCTCGATATCGGCCTGCTCGGCATGGATCGGCTCTTCCGGCGCCTCCGGTTGGGAAGCGGCGGCGGCCTCTTCCGCCTTCGCCTCATCGGTCTGGGCCGCCTTGGCCTTCGCGGCATCCTCGTCGGTGATTCGCGAGACGGCGCCGGGCTCGAGTTCGATGGTCACCGGCTCGCGCCGGCTCTTCGAATGTCGCATCTTCGGCGTCTTGACCATGCTTGGGCTCCGCAAAATGGCTGATCAATGGGTCCAGAGCGTCAGGATGCTCTAGCACATCACCAAGCGGTGAAAAGGGGCGGTGTGATGACGCGGCTCAACCGGGCAGCGACAAAAGCGCCAGCAGCGCGTCTTCCTCGGGTTTGGCGGCGATGCGGACCCTGTGACCGGCAACCCCATCCAGCGGTTCGGCGATCCGGGCCGAGAGCGCCAGGAATTCCGTTTTTTCAAAGAGATGCCTTAGCGTTGGCCGCTTAATCAGGCTGACCAGCGCCAAGCTGGCCTTGGCCGAATAGAGCAGCGCCGCCCCCACCGGCCGGCCCGACAGACGGGCGACCACATCGGCGTCGCCATAGTCGATCGCCGTTGTGTCGTAGGTCTCGATTGCCTGGACATGCAGGCCCGCCGCACTCAGCCGATGCTCGAACACCGGGAAGCGAACGCGGCCGCACAGATAGACGATTGCCTTACCGGCAAGGCCGCCGGCGATCACATCTGCCAGCGCCTCGGCGTCGCCAGGCCCCTCCATGACGGCGAGAAATCCCGCCGCGCGGCAGGCTTCGGCCGTCCTTTTCCCGACCGCGTGGCAAGGCAGGCGCGCAAGCGCCGCGACCAGCGCTTTCGGTGCATGCCGCACCGCATTGGCGCTGGTGACAGCAACCGCCACGGCATCGCCGCCGATGCTCGCTTCGACAGGCAAGGCGCTCGTTACGGTCAGCGGCAGCAGGACCGGCTGGAATCCCTGTGTTTCGAGGCGTCGTGCCGTGCGCGACGCGCCGGGCTCCGGCCTCGTCACCAGGATGCGGACCATGTCAGGCCCAGCCGTCGAAGAACTTAGCGCCGGCCCTGGCGCGAACCCTGCGCGCGGCGTCCAGTCCTATCTCCGCCGCGTCCGCGGCCTCGCCCTCCAGCCGGACCTCATGCGATTCGGTGCCGTCGGGCGAGATGATCAGCCCGTCAAAGGACAGTTTTTCGCCCGCTACCGTCGCATGGCCGGCGATYGGCGTGCGGCACGAGCCGTCGAGCGCGGCAAGGAAGGCGCGCTCGCAGGTGAGCGCCTGGCCGGTCGGCACATGATGGATCGCCGCCAGCATCCTCTCGACGTCGCGGTCGCCGATGCGCGCTTCGATGCCGATCGCGCCTTGCCCCGGCGCCGGCGGAAAATCCTCGAGCGGCATCAGGTCTGTGACGACATGTTCGAGCCCGAGTCGCTTCAGCCCGGCATAGGCGAGGATCGTGCCCTCGGCAACGCCTTCGTCGAGCTTGCGCAGCCTGGTCTGCACATTCCCGCGGAAGATCACCACCTCGAAATCCGGCCGCATGCGGCGAAGCAGCGCCTGGCGCCGCAGCGACGACGACCCGACCACCGCACCGCGCGGCAAGTCGACGATCCGCTTCACCTTCTTGCCGATGAAAGCGTCGCGGGCGTCCTCGCGCGGCAGGAACGTGATAAGCTCCAGCCCGTCGGGCAGCACCGTCGGCATATCCTTCGACGAATGCACCGCGATGTCGATGCGGCCATCGAGCAGCGCTTCCTCGATTTCCTTGGTGAATAGGCCCTTGCCGCCGGCTTCCGAGAGCGGCCGGTCCTGGATGCGGTCGCCGCTGGTCGAGATCGGCACCACCTCGAACGCCTGCTCTGGCAGGCCATGCGCCTGCATCAGCCGCGCCCGCGTCTCATGCKCCTGGGCCAGCGCCAACGGGCTGCCGCGTGTTCCGATTTTCAAAGTTTGCATGGCGCGCGGTCCGTGATAACCCCCGGGCAGCTTGAGGTCTGCCGGGCCTTTTCCTAATTGGGATTGGCCGGTGATACAATCTTTGAGGCTAGCGACCAATTGATCCGCGTTCTGGGCATTGAGACGAGCTGCGACGAGACGGCGGCCAGCGTGGTGGCGCTGGACGGCGCTTCCGCGCCCGAAATCCTGTCCAACATCGTGCTCAGCCAGATCGAGGAGCACGCGGCCTTCGGCGGGGTCGTGCCGGAGATCGCCGCGCGCGCCCATGTCGAGGCGCTGGACGGCATCGTCGAGGYAGCGCTCGCCGATTCATCCGTATCGCTCGACGAGGTCGACGCCATCGCCGCCACCGCTGGTCCCGGACTGGTCGGCGGGCTGATCGTCGGCCTGATGACGGCCAAGGCGATCGCCGCCGCCGCCAACAAGCCGCTGATCGCCATCAACCACCTCGAAGGCCACGCGCTGACGGCGCGRCTGACCGATGGGCTCGACTTCCCCTACCTCCTCCTGCTCGTTTCCGGCGGTCACACCCAGATCGTCGCGGTGCGCGGCGTCGGCGACTATCAGCGCTGGGCGACCACGATCGACGATGCGCTGGGCGAAGCCTTCGACAAGACGGCCAAGATGCTCGGCCTGCCCTATCCCGGCGGCCCGAATGTCGAGAAGGCCGCGGCCAGTGGCGATGCGAACCGCTTTGCCTTCCCGCGTCCGATGAAGGGCTCGGCGCAGCCCGACTTCTCCTTCTCCGGCCTGAAGACGGCGGTGCGCCAGGCGGCAACCGCGATCGCGCCGCTGAGCGACCAGGACGTCGCCGACATCTGTGCCTCCTTCCAGGCGGCGGTGGCGGACGCGCTGGGCGATCGTGTCGGCCGCGCCCTTGCCCGCTTCCGCCAGGAATTYCCGCGCCAGGCAAAGCCGGCGCTGGTCGTCGCCGGCGGCGTCGCCGCCAACCGCACCGTCAAGGCGACGCTTGAAGCGCTTTGTTCCAAAGCCGGCTTCGCCTTCGTGGCGCCACCGCAAAAGCTCTGCACCGACAACGCGGCGATGATCGCCTGGGCCGGCGTCGAGCGGCTGCGCGCCGGCATCGCCGACGAAAACGCCGCCGACTTCGTGCCGCGCTCGCGCTGGCCGCTCGACAGCGTTTCGACGCCTTTGGTCGGCTCGGGCCGGCGCGGTGCCAAGGCATGAGCGCGAAGGGGGCGAGCGGCAGGAAGCCGGGCAGCGGCTGGCGCGTCGCGGTGCTGGGCGGCGGCGCCTGGGGCACGGCGCTGGCGCTGGCCATGCTGCGCGCCGGCCATGATGTCCGGCTCTATGCGCGCGACTCCGAAACCGTCGCCGCCATCGCCCGCGGCGAGAACCCGCGCTATTTGCCCGGCATCAGGATCGAGCCCGGCATCGCGGCCACCGGCGATATGGCCGAGGCGCTCGACGGCGCCGACTGCGTGCTCGCCGTGACGCCGGCGCAATCGCTGCGCGCTGTGCTCGCCGGCGCGCGAAGCCACGTTCCTGCAGGCGTGCCGCTGGTGCTCTGCGCCAAGGGCATCGAACGCGACACCGGCGCGCTGCTGTCGGCGATCGTCGAGGAAAGCCTGCCGGGAAATCCGGTCGCGGCGCTCTCCGGTCCGAGCTTCGCCAGCGACGTCGCGCGCGGCCTGCCGACCGCCGTCGTGGTCGCCGCCCGCGATGCGGAACTGGCGGCCGAGCTTGCCGCCCGCTTCTCGGCCGAGAACCTGCGCTGCTATTCCAGCGACGACCTGATCGGCGTCGAGATCGGCGGCGCGCTGAAGAACGTCTTCGCCATCGCCGCCGGCGCGATCACCGGCGCCGGCCTCGGCGCCAGCGCCCAGGCCGCCATGGTGACGCGCGGCTTCGTCGAACTGCGCCGCATCGGCGCCGCCTTCGGCGCGAAACCGGAAACCCTGATGGGGCTTTCCGGCCTCGGCGACCTCTTGCTCACCTGCTCCTCGGCGCAGTCGCGCAATTTCGCCTATGGCCTGGCGCTCGGCCAGGGCAAGCCGCTTGCCGGCCTGCCGCTGGCCGAAGGCGTGCCGACGGCGGGCATCGCCGCCCGCATCGCCGCCGAGCGCGGCATCGAGGCGCCGATCATCTCGGCCGTCGCCGCCATCCTCGACGGCAAGGTGACCATCGGCCAGGCGGTGACCGCGCTGATGACACGCCMGCTCAAAACCGAAACCGACATCTGAACCATCGGAGTTGAAAAATGCTGTTTGCGTTGATTTGCAAGGACAAGCCCGGCAGCCTGCAGCTGCGCGTCGACACGCGGCCGGCGCATGCGGCCTTCCTGGAAGGCCTGATCAGCGAAGGCAGGCTTGCCTTTGCCGGTCCCTTCCTCGACGCCGACGGCAAGCCGGACGGCAGCCTGGTGATGATCGAGGCGCCGGACATGGCCGGCGCCCAGGAGCTCGCCGCGGCCGACCCCTACGCCAAGGCCGGCCTGTTCGAAAGCGTGCAGATCCGGCCGTGGAACTGGGTCTTCCAGAAACCCGCCGACGCATGATCGTTCGCTGCTCTCGCCGCAACGGCGGCGAGAGAGTAAGCATAGACGGCAACGCCATGCGTGGCGGCAAAGCGATGGGACAAACGATATGAATTACTGGCTRTTCAAGTCCGAGCCCTCGGTCTTTTCCTTCGAGGCGCTGAAAGCCAAGGGCAAGGCCGGCACGCAATGGGACGGCGTGCGCAACTACGCCGCCCGCAACAACATGAAGGCGATGCAGATCGGCGATCTCGGCTTCTTCTACCATTCCAATGAGGGGCTCGACATCGTCGRCATCGCCGAGGTCTRCGCGCTGGCGCACCCCGACACCACCACCGACGACCCGCGCTGGGAATGCGTCGACATCCGCGCCTACAAGGACGTGCCGAAGCCGGTGACRCTGGAACAGGTCAAGGCCAACCCCAAGCTCGCGGAGATGGCGCTGGTCCGGCTCGGCCGRCTTTCCGTGCAGCCGGTGACGCCGGCCGAATGGAAAGAGGTCTGCCGCATGGCCGAACTCAACCCGGCGCCGTGAAACGACTGACGCCGAAAACCGCGAAGACCTTCATCCTCGACAACACGGCGCTGATGGCGCCGCCGCATGTGCCGGAAGTGCTTCTGCACCTCGCCGACGAGGCGCATGACCTTTGGCTGCGCACCGAGGAGGAGCTGGCCGAGATCGGCCTGCCGCCGCCCTTCTGGGCCTTTGCCTGGGCCGGCGGCCAGGGTCTCGCCCGCTATGTGCTCGACCACCCGGGGACCGTACGCGACAGGCGCGTGCTCGACTTCGCCTCCGGCTCGGGCCTCGTCGCCATCGCCGCGATGAAAGCGGGCGCGAAGCAGGTGATCGCCGCCGACATCGACCCGTTCTGCGAGACGGCGATCGCCATCAACCTCGAAGCCAATGGCGCTGAAGCGCAATTCCTCGGCACGGATTGCATCGGCACCGACGGTGGCTGGGACGTCGTGCTTGCCGGCGACGTCTTCTACGACAAAGCTTTCGCCGACAGGCTGCTGCCCTGGTTCGGGTCCCTGAAGGCGCGCGGCGCCGAGATCCTCGTCGGCGATCCCGGCCGCGCCTACCTGCCGAAGACCGGGCTGCAATCGCTTGCCGTCTATCAGGTTCCGGTGACGCGCGTGCTGGAGGATGCCGACGTCAAGCGTACGACCGTCTGGCGCCTTGCTTGACGCGACAGGCGAACAAGCGTTCCATCGCATTTCGATCCGGAGGGGAAAGCATGGATTTTTCGGTCGTGAACTGGCTGGCGGTGATTGTCGCCGCCGTTGTCGCATGGTTGTTCGGCGCCGCCTGGTACATGAGCCTGAGCAAGCCCTGGCTGAAGGCGGCCAAGCTCGACCCGGCCACAATGAAGCGCTCGGCCGTTCCGTTCGTCGTGAGCTTCATCGCCGAGCTGATCATGGCGCTGGTGCTGACGCTGGTGGTCGGCGCCATAACCGGCGGCGAGCCGAACCTTATAGCGGGATTGCTGTTCGGCTTCGTGCTTTGGCTGGGCTTCATCGCCACGACGCTTGCCGTCAACCACCGCTATGAAGGTTTCGGCTGGGCCCTGACGCTGATCGATGCCGGCCATTGGCTGGGAGCGATGCTGATCATCGGCGCCATCATCGGCTGGTTCGGCGCGCCCGCGGCGCCAGCGGGTTAAGTCGCCATCACGTCGGCGTCTTCGCCGCCTCCTCTATAAGCCATTCGCGAAAGGCCACGACGCGCGCGTCGTCTTTCACGGCCTCGGGATAGACCAGGAAATAGGCGAATTCCGGGGCGACCTTGATGCCGAGCTCGAAGGGCCGCACCAGGCGCCCTTGCGAGAGATCGTTGGCCACCATGGCAAAGTCGGCGAGCGCCACCGCATTGCCGTCGAGCGCCGCCTGGGTGGCATCGGTCGAGGACCCGAAGACCAGCGTGCGGCTGTCGTCGAAATCGTCGACGCCGGCGGCRTGCATCCACATGCTCCAGTTCGGCCAGGTCACGCCCTGCCGCGACCATTCGATATGCGCGAGCGTATGGTTGAAGAGGTCGCGCGGCTCCTTCAGCGGCGGACCTGAGGCGAGCAGCGCCGGGCTGCAGACCGGGATGATGATGTTCTCGAACAGCCGATGCGCGATGATCCCCGGATATTTGCCGGTGCCGAAGCGGATGCCGACATCGACATCGTCGCGCTCGAAATCCCTGACGTCGTAGGTGATGTCGAAACGCAGCTCGACGCCGGGCTTCTGCCGGCGGAAATCGTCGACGCGCCGCATCAGCCACTTCGTCGCGAACTGTGCGTCGAGCGTCACCTTCAGCAGCGCCGTGCCGCGGGTCATCTTTCGGGCGCGGCTGACGGCGCGGTTGAGCAGGTCGAGCGCATCGACCGAGGCCTCCAGCAGCAAGTTGCCCGCCTCCGTCAGCCGGATGGTACGGCTGGTGCGCGTGAACAGCACCAGATCGAGCTGGTCCTCGATTTCCTTGATCTGATGRCTGACCGCCGCCGGCGTCAGGCCGAGCTCGTCGGCGGCGCGGGTGAAGTTGAGATGCCTGGCGGCCGCCTCGAACGTCCGGAGCGCGCGTGTTCCCGGCAGCAGCTTGGACATACGATCTCCAAATAAAACTTGACGATCAGAAAAGAACTACTCGTTTCCCGTTTGTTTTTCAATCCGGCATCATGGCCTCATCGAAACACCATAAAACTGGATTTGATATCCGGAGAACACGGGATAAAGCCATGTCTGAGATCGCCCTGAAACCCTGCACCCCCCTGGAATCGCCCTCGGGCCTGACCGTTTGGCTGCGTTCGGCGCGCGATTGGCTGCACCAGGCTCGCGTCGCCGCCCGGCTGCCACACGAATCGGTCGAAGACCTCTCCGACAGCCAGCTGCGCGACATCGGCGCCGAGCGCCGGGATATCTCGAAGACGATGGATCGAGAGCTTCGCGAGATCGGGCTGCTCGGTACCGGTTGGCAGCAGCCGAGACGGTAGGGATTAGGGATTAGGCAATAGGGAAGGAGACTCCAAGACACCTACTGYCTACTGCCTACTGCCTACCTGATTACCTTCACCACCGTCCGATCCGACAGCAACGGAAGCAGCCTCGCCATGGTCCGCGCCGTCACCGCCACGCAGCCTTGGGTCGGCGTGAAGCCCGGCCGCGCCAGATGGAAGAAGATCGCGCTGCCGCGCCCGCGCCGGCGCGGCGCGATGTTCCAGTCGAGCACCAGGCAGACATCGTAGAGCCGGTCGTCGCGCTTCATCCGCTCATGGCTCGCGCCATAGGGGATCTTCACCGGACGGTTGTAGTTGCGGTCGTCCGGCACCTCGCACCAGCCGAGATCCGGACCGATCGGCGCCATCGGCAGCCTCGTCCGGCGACCGCCCGGAAAATGATCGCCCCGGAAATAGCCCGACAGGATGCGCATCGACGCCAGCGGCGTCGCGCCGTCCCCTTCATGCTTGTTGGCGGTGATGCCGCTGCGCCCCAGCGCACAGGGAAACACCGTTTTGCCGGCTTGCAGGAAGCCTTGCGCGGGGTTGCCGGGGCGCGCGCGCACCACCAAAACGCCCAGGCCTTTYGRCAAAAATGYGCCCGCCGCATTGCGAGCGCGTTTTTTCTTGTATGATCGTGTCACGGAACAAATCACTGTGATYGGCTGTTGCGCCGGTGAGCTTCCGCATAAATGGGGGGAGGTCAACTGAATATTCTTTTTAAAACAACGGATTGATATCCATGACATCACGCACCATCCTGATCGTCGATGACGACGACGACCTGCGCGCCACCCTGGTCGAGCAGCTGGCGCTTTACGAAGAATTCGACGTCCAGCAGGAATCGACCGCCGCAAAAGGCGTTGCCGCCGCGCGTGGCGGCGTTGTCGACCTGCTCATCATGGATGTCGGCCTGCCCGATATGGACGGCCGCGAGGCGGTGAAGATCCTGCGCAAGGGCGGCTACAAGGCGCCGATCATCATGCTGACCGGTCACGACACCGATTCCGACACGATCCTGGGTCTCGAGGCCGGCGCCAACGATTATGTGACCAAGCCCTTCCGCTTCGCCGTGCTGCTCGCGCGCATCCGCGCCCAGCTTCGCCAGCATGAGCAGAGCGAGGATGCGACCTTTTCGGTCGGTCCTTACACGTTCAAGCCCAGCCAGAAGCTGCTGATCGACCCTCGCGGCGCCAAGGTGCGGCTGACCGAGAAGGAAGCCTCGATCATCAAATATCTCTACCGCGCCGACCAGAAGGTGGTGACGCGAGACGTGCTGTTGGAAGAGGTCTGGGGCTACAATTCCGGCGTCACCACGCACACGCTGGAGACCCATGTCTACCGGTTGCRCCAGAAGATCGAGCGCGATCCTTCCAATGCCGAAATTCTTRTGACAGAAAGCGGCGGCTACAAGCTGGTTCCTTAAACATTTCATGATCTGGAACAATTCCAGGAAAAGTGTGAAACGGTTGGGCTCGGCGGCTTCGCCGTAGCCTTCCGTCCGGAATTGAGCCAAAAGAGTTGAGAGCGGTCGGGCGGGACCGCTTCGGGTACGATCCTGGTGCTGGAGGGTGATGGATCGGCTCGTTGCACGCATCGCAGGATGCATGGCGGAGCGTTTCTCGCGTGCCCAGAAGGGCGCGCCGCTCCAAAGGAGGGACTGGACTGACCGCTCGGGGACACAGCTAGGATGGCGCTGGATGATGACATCCTCATCCTGTCCAGCGTGAAGCTTTTCCAGGGCTTCACGCAGGAACAATTGCGCCTGCTCGCCTTCGGCGCCGAGACCACGGTGCTGCAGGCCGACCATAAGCTCTACCGCGAGGACGACGTCGCCGACTCGGCCTACATCGTGGTCACCRGCTTGATCACGCTCTATCGGGAGCTAGGCGGCGAACGCGTCCCGATCGGCACGGCGGGCCCGGGCACCATGCTGAGCGAACTGGCGCTGATCGCCGACACCAACCGGCTGACCAGCGCCTCCGCCGCGGTCGATTCGGAAGTGATCCGGCTGAGCCGCAAGATGTTCCACCRAATCCTGGAAGAATACCCGGAGATCGCAGTTCTGTTGCATGAGCGCATCCTGGAGGAATTCCAGCAGATGATCGCCCGTATCGAGGAACTGGCGCCGCGCTTTACGGGGTAGGACTCGACGAAACGCGCAATCGCGACTTCGTCATTCCAGGGCGGAGCAAGGAGCGAAGCCCGTGGATGACGACCTGAGAGGCGTGCGCCGCCCTCTCCGCCGCCGCGTCAGTCCAAGTCAAATTTCGCGATCACCGGCACATGGTCGGACGGCTTTTCCCAGCCGCGCGCCGCCTGCAGGATCTCGTAGCCTTTGAAAGCCGGCACCAGGTTGGCGGAGGACCAGACATGGTCGAGGCGGCGGCCGCGGTTCGACGCTTCCCAATCCTTCGCGCGATAGCTCCACCAAGTGTAGAGCTTCTGCTCGGCCGGCACGTTGAGCCGCATCAGGTCGACCCAGCCGCCGGCCTCGCGCATCGCCTCGAAATTTGTCGTCTCGACCGGCGTGTGGCTGACGACGTTGAGCAATTGCTTGTGCGACCAGACGTCATGCTCCTGCGGCGCGATGTTCAGGTCGCCGACCAGGATCGACGCGGACGATTCGTCCCCGCTCGCCGGCACGCCGTTCATCTCATGGACGAAATCGAGCTTGTGCCGGAATTTGCGGTTGATCTCCGGATCCGGCTCATYGCCGCCGGCCGGCACGTAGAAATTATGCACCAGCACCGATTTGCCGCCCGYCTGCACCCTGACCGACAGATGCCGGCTGTCGTCGATCTCGCAGAAACGCCGCTTTTCCACCAACTCGATCGGCCGGCGTGCGACGGTGGYGACGCCGTGATAGCCCTTCTGGCCATGGAACAGGATGTGCTCGTAGCCCGCCTTGCGGAAGGCCTTTTCCGGGAAGAGCTCGTCGGGAACCTTGGTCTCCTGCAGGCAGAGCACGTCGGGCGCATGCTCTTTCAACAGCCGCTCGACGATCGGCATGCGCAGGCRCACGGAGTTGATGTTCCAGGTGGCGATGGTGAAAGGCATGCGGCGAGTCCGGACGGCAAAAGTCGCCGCACTAGTGCCAGTGAGCGCGGGCGAAGACAAGCCGAAGCATGGCGCAAGCCTTCGAGATTGGACAAAGCCTTCTCAACTTCGTCATTCCAGGGCGGAGCAAGGAGCGAACCGACGCGCGCAGACCCTGGAATCCATGCCGTGACGTGCGAGCGCTGCAACGGTGCAGACCTCAGCACCGAACGCCGGCACAGAATAGTGTTCTTCTGCACCGCATCGTTCCTCGGCAAGCGCAACGGCATGGATCCTAGGGTCTCCGCTCCGCTCCGCGTCGCTTCGCCCTAGGATGACGAAGCTACTGACCAGCCCGCCAAGTTAGCGGTTTTAGCGCGTTCTCGTGTTCAGCTCTCTGTTCGCCGTGTAGTCGATCGCGAACGTGTCGGGCGGGAAGCTGACGCCTTCCTTGGTGTTGAAGATCATCACCGTGGTGTCCTTGCCTTGCGCATCGGTGATCGTCCACTGCCGCAGATCGTAGGTCTTCGGGTCGAACATCATGGTGATCATCRCATTGCCGAACACCGACTTGTCGGACAGCTTGATGGTGGTGAGGTCGTCTTCTTCCTTGACCGCCTTGACGCGCCCGCCGGAGAGGTCGATCCGATCATCGAGCAGCAGCTTCAGCGGCGTCTTCGACAGCGGGTAGAGGTCGGAGGTGTTGAGCTTCTTGTTGAGGATCACCACCGACTTGCCGTCGGAGATGACGCGGAAGTTCGAGGAGCCGTCATAGTTGAAGCGGATCTTGCCGGGGCGCTCGAGGAAGAACTTGYCGCCGGTCTGCTCGCCTTTCGGCCCGAACTGGACGAACTCGCCGCTCATCGACTTCACCGAGGAGAAATGATCGGCGATCTTCTGCGCCGCCGGCGGCACCGCGGCCTGCGCGGCGGCCACGAGCTGGTAGCCCGGCACGAGGTTGAGCGCGGCGGCTCCGCCAAGCATCAGGCCGAGGCCGAGAAGCTGGCGGCGGGTGAGGGCGAATTCGGTCTGGGTCTTCATGCCGGTCACTTCCTGTGATTCGTGTCGCCGCAGTTTCTGGACTCCCACTGGGGCCTAAGTTTGGCGGATGCGCGACAGCTCCGTCGCATGAACGCGCCAGACGATTTCCGGTTGCCTGCCGGCCCGGACCGGCGTCTTGCCGGGCCAGGGGCTTGTCGGGCTTCAGGTCCGGCCGGCCTCACCTGAATGTCGACAGACCTAGAATTTGTCCTCTTCCGTTGGGACCAGAATCTCGCGTTTGCCGGCATGGTTGGCTGGACCGACAATGCCCTCCTTCTCCATCTTCTCGATGATCGAGGCGGCGCGGTTGTAACCGATGCCGAGCCTGCGCTGGATGTAGCTGGTCGAGGCCTTGCCGTCGCGCAGCACCACCGCCACCGCCTGGTCGTAAGGATCGTCGGAATCCTCGAAATTGCCGCCGCCACCGCCGCTGGAGCCGCCCTTGCCCGACGGACCGTCCTCGTCGTCTTCCTCGTCGTCTTCGGTGATGGCGTCGAGATATTCCGGCACGCCCTGCAGCTTGAGGTGCCCGACGACCTTCTCAACCTCGTCGTCCGAGACGAACGGGCCGTGCACGCGCTGGATGCGGCCGCCGCCAGCCATATAGAGCATGTCGCCCATGCCGAGCAGCTGCTCGGCGCCCTGCTCGCCGAGAATGGTGCGGCTGTCGATCTTGGACGTCACCTGGAAGGAGATGCGGGTCGGGAAATTGGYCTTGATGGTGCCGGTGATGACGTCGACCGACGGGCGCTGCGTGGCCATGATGACATGGATGCCGGCCGCGCGCGCCATCTGGGCCAGGCGCTGCACCGCGCCTTCGATATCCTTGCCGGCCACCATCATCAGGTCGGCCATCTCGTCGATGATGACCACGATATAGGGCATCGGCTCGAGATCGAGATCCTCGGTCTCRTAGATCGCCTCGCCGGTCTGGCGGTCGAAGCCTGTCTGCACCGTGCGCGAGATCTTCTCGCCCTTCTTCTCGGCCAGCTRCACGCGCGCGTTGAAGCCGTCGATGTTGCGCACGCCGACCTTGGACATCTTGCGGTAGCGGTCCTCCATCTCGCRCACGGTCCATTTCAGCGCGACAACCGCCTTCTTGGGATCGGTGACGACCGGCGTCAAAAGATGCGGGATGCCGTCATAGACGGAGAGCTCCAGCATCTTCGGGTCGATCATGATCAGCCGGCATTCCTGCGGCGTCATCCGGTAGAGYAGCGACAGGATCATGGTGTTGATRGCGACCGACTTACCCGAGCCGGTGGTGCCGGCGACCAGAACGTGCGGCATCTTGGCGATGTCGACGATGACAGCCTCGCCATTGATGCTTTTGCCGAGCRCCAGCGCCAGCTTCATCTTGGTCGTCTCGAAGTCGCGGCTGGCCATGATCTCGCGCAGATAGACCGTCTCGCGCTTGGCGTTGGGCAATTCGATGCCRATGGCRTTGCGRCCGGGCACGACGGCGACGCGGCAGGCGATCGCGCTCATCGAGCGGGCGATGTCGTCGGAAAGACCGATGACGCGCGACGACTTGATGCCTGGCGCCGGCTCCAATTCGTAAAGCGTGACGACCGGGCCGGGGCGGACATGGATGATCTCGCCCTTGACGCCGAAATCCTCCAGCACGCCCTCGAGCAAGCGCGCATTCTGCTCCAGCGCGTCCTTCGAAAGGCTCGCATCCTTTGCGATGTTCTTCGGCTCGGACAGGAAGTGCAGCGACGGCATCTCGAACGTGTCGGAACCGATCAGCGAGGTCTGGGCCTCGCGCTGGATGCGCGCGCCCGGCACGGGGCGCGCCGCCGGCGCGGCGACGCGGGTCGCGGCATCGGAGCGGAAATTCTGCACCTTGGCGCCAGCGCCGCGACGCTGGACAGGCGCTTCGTCGTCGAAGTCGTCAAGGTCGACGTCTTCGTCCTGCTCGTCGTCGAATATATCCTGGTCGGCCGGATCGACCGAGGCGCTGCGGTCGTTGACCATGGCGGCGAAGAATTCCGGCTCGACGCGGGCGCGGCCGCCCGGACTCATCCGGCTTTCGGCGAACTCGGYCGATTCGACGCGTTCGGCGGCCCGCCGCCAGGCGCTGGCCTTAGGCTCCATCGGCGGTTCGAACTCGTCGCGCTCGCGCCTGCGCCGCTCGGCGCGGCGGTGCAGGAAGGCGCGGAACGACAGCCACCAATGGGTGACGGCGCCGAGCGCGAGTATCCCCTCGTCGCCCTCGTCCTCATCCTCCTCGAACAGCATCTCGTCCTGCTCGCGCGGATCGGGTTGGGCGGCGCGTTCCATGACGGCAAAGCCGTTCTTGCGCGCGATCAGCGCCGAGCCATAGGCGAACAGCCAGAAGGTCGGCGCGGCGAGGATGACCGCGATGATCGTCGCGAAAAGGCCTTTCGGGTAACCGCCGACGGCGATACCCGGGATTTTCAGCACCATGTCGCCGAACACGCCGCCGAGCCCGGTCGGCAGCGGCCAGGTGTTGGGCGGCGTCACGCAGCCGGCGATGGCCGCGGCCAAAAGCGCGAAGCCGAACCAGGCGAAGCCGCGCTTCGGCAATTTGTCGACGCCGCGCGCGGAAAACAGGAGGAAGCCCCAGATCACCGCCGGCACCAGCCCCGCTACGGCGGCGAGACCGAAAAACTGCATGGCGAGGTCGGAGAACACCGCGCCCGCATAACCCATGGCATTGGTGACGACATTGCTGGTGGCGTGCGAGAAGCTGGGGTCGGCGACGTTCCATGTGGCCAAGGCGGCGATGCCGAAGGCGGTGAACAGGAACAGCCCGGCRCCGACCAGCCGCCCGACCTGGCGCCGCGCGAATGCCTGGATGCCGTGCCCCGTATCGGTCAGCGCGAGCGGTGCTGAGGCGCCTGAACGCATGCTCTTCCCCGTAATCGTTGCCTGGCCGGGCGCATGGCGCATTCCGGCAGATTCGAACGCCAGACTATCGGGGGGAAGGTTAAGGCCGCATTAACCATGGGTCTTTACCGGATTGGCTCCAACAAAGATGGCAGGCCTTGCGGCCCGCCATCCCTGCTTGAAACAGCAAAACGATCGGGCTCCTTCCGGACCCGATCTGCCGCAAATCACCTGTTGCCGGCGTAAGTCACCAGGTTGGCGCAGAACTCGGCGTGAGGCTTGCTCATCGCCGCGTCCTGGCATTCCTTCATCATCATGTCCTGCTTGTCCTTCGGCATCGAAGCCCAGGCCGCTTTGAAGTCGGCCTCGGACTTCATGGTCTTCATGCTGGAGTCGGTGAAGAACGGGGCCATGTTGGCCGGCTCATCGAGAGCACCGGCAAGTGCAACGCCGCTGATCATCGAAAGAGCCATTGCTCCCAGGAAGATATTCTTGATGTTCATCAGGTGGTTCCTTCCCTTTTGTTTGGCGAACGCCTTGATGACGGTCGCTATCCCAGTACGGAACCTGGAAGGCCGATGTTTCACACCGACGCGATCAAGTGAACGTGATCGAGAAGGCTTGGATGGCCGCCCGACAAAAAAGGAGGCCCGGAAGGTTCTTCCGGGCCTCAAGGCGTGAGCTCCTTTCGAGAGCGTCACGACGGGATCTTGGGAGGAAATTCCGGGCCGGCGGGAGGAGGATCCGCCGGCCCTTGGTGCAATTCCGAACGGTCCYGGTCCGGAATTGCGCCGAAGCAGAGAGCGAAATGAGCCTTACGGCACCACTTCGCCGTGCTGGGTGACGTCGAGGCCTTCGACCTCCTCTTGGGTCGACGGACGCAGGCCGACCAGCGCCTTGACGATGTAAAGGATCACGAAGGTGGCGATCGCCGTCCACAGGATGGTGAAGACGATGCCGTAGAGCTGCTTGCCGACCGAGGCGTCCTTGCCGAGCGCGTTGATCGCCGGATCGGCGAGCGCGCCGGTGAGCAAAGCGCCGACCACGCCGCCGACGCCGTGCACGCCGAAGGCGTCGAGCGAGTCGTCATAGCCGAACGCATGCTTGAGCTTGACCGCCGACAGGTAGCAGACGACGCCGGCAATGATGYCGACGATGAAGGCGCCGGTCGGGTTGACGAAGCCGGAAGCCGGCGTCACCGCGACGAGGCCGGCGACCGCRCCCGAGATGATGCCGAGGACCGAAGGCTTCTTGGCGACGATCCATTCGGCGAACATCCAGGCCAGCGCCGCGGCGGCGGTGGCGACCTGCGTGTTCATCATGGCCGCGCCCGCGAGGCCGTCAGCCGCCAGTTCCGAACCGGCGTTGAAGCCGAACCAGCCGACCCACAGCAGCGAGGCGCCGATCACCGAGTAGACCAGGTTGTGCGGCGCCATGTTGGTGGTGCCGTAGCCCTCGCGCTTGCCGAGCACCAGCGCGCAGACCAGGCCCGCGACACCGGCGTTGATGTGGACGACCGTGCCGCCGGCGAAGTCGAGCACGCCGGCCGAACCAAGGAAGCCGCCGCCCCACACCCAGTGCGCGATCGGCGCATAGACGAAGACCAGCCACAGGCCCATGAAGATCAAGAGCGCCGAGAACTTCATGCGCTCGGCGAAGGCGCCGGCGATCAGCGCCGGCGTGATGATGGCAAAGGTCATCTGGAACATCGAGAAGACGAATTCAGGGATGTTCGCAACGCCCGGCGCCCACAGCGTCGCGGTGGTGATGCCGTGATGGAAGAATTTCGTGAAGCCGCCGATATAGGCGTTCGTGGCGCCGCCGTCGGAGAAGGCCAGCGAATAGCCGAACATGAACCACAGCACCGTCACCAGGCAGGTGATGGCGAAGCTCTGCATGATGGTGGCGAGCACGTTCTTCTTGCGCACCATGCCGCCATAGAACAGCGCCAGGCCCGGAATGGTCATCATCAACACCAGCGCCGTCGAGGTCAGCATCCAGGCGGTGTTGCCGGTATCAAGCGCGGGCGCCGGCGCGGCAGGCGCAGCAGCGGTGGYTGCCGGGGCGGCCTCCTGCGCGATGGCGGCGACGGTGCTCATGGCCACGAGCGCGAGCGAAGCGGCCGCGCGTCCCGTCGTCTTCAAGGTGGAAGGAATATTCATTGAACTCTCCGTTGGAATGGATGGTCGCCGCTCAGAGCGCGTCGGTGTCTGTTTCGCCGGTGYGGATGCGCACCGCCTGGTCGATGCCGAAGACGAAGATCTTGCCGTCGCCGATCTGGCCGGTCTTGGCGGCCGCGGTGATGGCTTCGACGGCCTTGTCGACCATGTCGACCGCGACGGCGACCTCGATCTTGATCTTGGGCAGGAAGCTGACCGCGTATTCCGCGCCGCGATAGATTTCCGTGTGCCCCTTCTGACGCCCGTAGCCTTTGACTTCGGTGACGGTCAGGCCCTGGATGCCGACGGCGGTGAGCGCTTCGCGCACCTCGTCGAGYTTGAACGGCTTGATGATTGCCATCACGATTTTCATAAGGTTTCACCCTTTGCTGTTGCGGTCCCCCGCGTTTGCACACCTTCACCGATCCCGAGGAGCCGGAGAGTGCTCGACAGGATTCAAGCTCCGTGCCAGTTGCCGAAGCAGGGTGTTAACCTATTGTAAACAAAGGGGATGGCCAGCCGGTGCACATCATTCGCGCACGGGCCGGCAGGCACCGCGGCCTAAAAAGTAGGCAGAAAATCAAAAATGCGCGTTTTGCAGGCAAATACGGGAAGCCGGCTCAACGTTTGAGCCGGATGAGCCCTTCCTGGGCAACCGAAGCGATCAGCGTGCCGTCGCGCGCGAACAGCGAGCCGCGGGTGAAGCCGCGCGACCCTTGCGTCGACGGGCTGTCCTGGTTGTAGAGGATCCAGTCGTCGAGCGAATGGCTGYGATGGAACCACATGGCGTGGTCGAGGCTGGCGGCCTGGATGTCGCGGTCGAAGATGGCGCGGCCATGCRCGAAGGTCGAGGTGTCGAGCAGCGTCATATCCGAAAGATAGGCAAGGACGGCCGCTTGCGTCGCGCGGTTTTCAGGCACCGGGCCGGTGGTCCGGATCCAGATATTCTGCTGCGGATCCAGCTTCTCGCGGCTCGTATAGTGTTTCAGCATCAYCGGCTTCATCTCGATCGGACGATCGCGCTCCCAGTAGCGCCTGATGCCTTCCGGCACCGCCTCGCCGAATTTTCCCAGCAGCTCGCGCTGGGTGAGYAGCGTGTCGGGCGCCGGCACGTCGCGCGGCATCGGCAGCTGGTGCTCGAGCCCGATCTCATCCTGCTGGAAGGACGCCTCCAGCGAGAAGATCGCCTGGCCATGCTGGATCGCCACGACCCGGCGCGTGGTGAAGGAGCCGCCGTCGCGGATGCGGTCGACCTCGTAGACGATCGGCAGCTTGGTGTCGCCCGGCCGCATGAAATAGCCATGCAGCGAATGCACATGGCGTTCCGGCTCCACGGTGCGCTGCGCCGCGACCAGCGCTTGCGCGATCGTCTGGCCGCCAAAGACGCGCTGCCAGTCGACCTTGGGGCTGCGACCACGATACAGATTGTGTTCGAGCTGCTCGAGGTCGAGAATGTCGAGAAGCTCGTCYATGGCCGCGGTCATGTTTGAAATCCTTCAAGGATGTGCCATGGCCGGTTTCGGACAGGAYGCGCAGGCAGTCAAGGCCGCAAACGGCAACCGGCCGAAGCCGTGAAAGGATGATGCCATGGTCGACCGCAAGCCGAAGGAAGCGGAAGCGAACGGAAGCCGCGAGACGCCGCTCGACGTGCTCATCGCCGGCGCAGGCTATGTCGGCCTCACGGCGGCCGTGTCGCTGAAGCAGGCGAGGCCGGGCCTCGCCATCGCCGTCGTCGACGCCGCCCCCGCCGGAGTCTGGCAGAAAGACGGCCGCGCCTCGGCCATCGCGGCGGCCGCGAGCCGCATGCTGGAACAGCTCGGCGTCTGGAAAGAGGTCGCGCCGCAGGCGCAGGCGATCACCGAGATGATCATCACCGACTCGCGCGCCGCCGACCCGGTGCGCCCGGTGTTTTTGACCTTCGACGGCGAGGTGGCGCCGGGCGAGCCTTTCGCTCACATGGTCGCCAACCGGGATCTCAACGGCGCGCTGCGCCGGCGCGCCGAGAAGCTCGGMATCGACATCATCGAGGGCATGGCGGTCAGCGCCTTCGACACGAGCGGCGCCGGCATCACCGTGCATCTGGCGGACGGCGCGACGCTTAAGGCGCGGCTGCTTGTTGCCGCCGACGGCGTCAATTCGAAGCTGCGCGACATGGCCGGCATCAAGACGGTCAAATGGGAATACGGCCAGTCCGGCATCGTCTGCACGGTGGCRCATGAGCGCCCGCACAACGGCCGCGCCGAGGAGCATTTCCTCCCTGCGGGCCCCTTCGCCACGCTGCCGCTGAAGCCGGACAAGGACGGCACCAACCGCTCGTCGATCGTGTGGGTGGAGCGCACGGAAGATGCCAAGGCGCTGGTCGAGGGCGACGAGTTCGTCTTCGAGCATGATCTGGAACAGCGCTTCGGCCTGAAGCTCGGCGAAATCCGCGTCGCCGACAAGCCGCGCGCCTGGCCGCTCGGCCTGACGCTGGCGAGGGCCTTCGTCGCGCCGCGCATCGCGCTCGCCGGCGATGCCGCGCACGGCATCCACCCAATCGCCGGCCAGGGGCTCAATCTCGGCTTCAAGGATGTGGCGGCGCTCGCCGAAGTCGTGGTCGAGGCCGACCGGCTCGGCCAGGACATCGGCGCCCTCGACGTGCTCGAGCGCTACCAGCAATGGCGCCGCTTCGACACGCTGCAGATGGGCGTCACCACCGACGTCTTGAACCGGCTGTTCTCCAACGACATCGGCCCGCTGCGCGCCGTGCGCGATCTCGGCCTCGGCCTGGTCGAGCGCATGCCCAGGCTCAAGGATTTCTTCATCCGCCAGGCCTCGGGCCTGTCGGGGGACACGCCACGGCTGCTGAAGGGCGAGGCGATCTGAACGATTGGCGTAAGCCATTCAAACATCGTCATCCACGGGCGGAGCGCGAGGGCTTTCGGCCAATCACGAAGGCAGGCGATCCGATCGTCGCTGTTTCAATTCAGTTCACCTCGAAGCCCAGCTTCTGCCGCAGCCTCAGCATCCGCTGGTCGGCGATCCTGAGGCTCTGCTCGCCGCCTTGAGCGACGCGGTTCAGCATCCTAAGCAGGTCGTCGCGCTCATGCGGATCGAGACGCTCGCGCAGGAACGGCGCCAGCGTGTCGATGACGATGGTCGCGTCGTCGATCTGCGCGGCGGCCCATTTGCCGTAGACGACCGCCTCGTCGGTCTTCTTCGGATTTTCCGCGATCTGCGCGATCACCTCGCGGATGACGCCTTCGCGCTGCGGCAGGATCRGGCCATGCTCGGCAACGATCGCGGTGATCAGCGTCGCGGCCGCTACCACCGGATCRTCGATTGCGGTCAATGGCGAAAGTGCTGCCTGCTTGCGCAGCTTCTTCCGGCGAATGTTACCTTGCACGCGTCCGATGACATCGGCGACCTCGTTCGCCGCCTCGTTCATCGCCTTCAGCCGATACCACCAGAAGGCAGCCGCGCCGAGCACGCCAAGCAAAGCGATCAGGAAAGGCATGCCGAATTCCCCCGAAATCCGAGCAACGATAAGAGAAGTGCGGCATCGCTTCAACAAGCGACAATCGCGACGATGAACAAATCCCATATACGCCGTCGTTATACGGCGTCATGACCCTGGTATGTCGTAGATCGCCCTGATCTCGACGGTGCCGAGCTCGGCCAGCGGAATGCCTTCGGCAATCTTCAGCGCTTCGGCAAGGTCGGCCGCCTCGATCATGACGAAGCCGAGCAGCTGCTCCTTGGTCTCGGCGAACGGTCCATCGGTCACCAGTACCTTGCCCTTGCGCCGCCTGAGCGATTTCGATGTCTTCACCGACTGCAGCGCCTGCGCGATGACCAGCTTRCCTTGCCGGTCGAGTTCCCGATCATAGCCGAGCGAGTCGGCATCGAGCCTGGCCGCGCGCTCAGGGGTCAGCGCATAGAGGTTCTTTTCCTCGCCATAGACCAGCAGGACATATTTCATTTCGAGCTTCCTTTCGTTGACACGCCATGGAAGGCGACGGTGTCGGTTCTGCTGGCCGTCGCCGCATGATCGAGTATGCATGYCGCGACACCGATGATGGCGATGGCCACCRCCAGCCGACCGAAGCCGAGCGTCGGCGAATCCAGCCAGAACTCTTCAAGTCGCACGCCTTTTCGTCCCGGCCTTCCCCAGATCGCAAGAAACAGACTATCCATCCTTAATCTCCGTCGGCCGTGAGTGGCCGCCCGCAGGACGGTCGGGCCGACGGGAAGTCGACATTTTTGCACGCGCTTTTTTTCGCGAGTTTTCTGGAACACAATCATACCAGGCCAAGGATGGCCTTCCGCTACACCCGCGCTATAGTTTGCGAGGACGTCGGCGCCCGCCGGCGAGAAACCCCGAACACACAGGGAGGACTCCATGGACCRCACTGCAAACGCCGTCTGGAAAGGCAATCTGAAGGAAGGCAACGGCACGCTGGACACGCAAAGCGGGACCTTGAAGGGCACGCCCTATTCGTTCAAGGCGCGCTTCGAGGACGAGAGCGGCAAGTCCGGCACCAATCCGGAAGAGCTGATCGCCGCCGCCCATRCCGGCTGCTACGCCATGCAGCTGTCGCACTTCCTCGCCGAAAACGGCACACCGGCCGCCGAGCTCGACGCCAAGGCGGTGGTGACGCTGGTGCCGGGCACGGGCATCACCGGCAGCRCCATCACCCTGGTCGGCAAGGTGCCCGGCATCGACGCGGCGAAGTTCAAGGAACTGGCCGAGAAGGCCAAGGCCGAATGCCCGGTGTCGAAGGCGCTGGGGGCGATAAACGTCTCGCTGGATGCGAAGCTCGCGTAACGGCGCCTTCTAGCCGCCGGCAGGCATTCCTTCGCCCCCCTCTCTGCCCTGCCGGGCATCTCCCCCTCAAGGGGGGAGATCAGATGTCACTGCGGCTTTCGCTAATCGCCAACATTGCCAGCGGAGCGCCGGCGCCRAAACTGCCAATCTCCCCCCTTGAGGGGGAGATGTCCGGCAGGACAGAGAGGGGGGCCTCGCGCCAACGCTTCTAGTGAGCGCTAGCCGCCCAGCGCCTCGATCTTCGCCCGCAATGCGGCGACCTCTTCCTCCAGCGCCTTGACGCGCGCCTCAAGTCCGGAATCCACAGCTACCGCTGGCGGCTGCCAAGGCGCCGCCACTRCCGCTTCCACCGGCCCGCTCAGCAAATGCACATAGCGCTCCTCGCGCTGTCCGGGCGCGCGTTCGAGCAGTTGGATCAGCGGCGGCCTCCGCCCGATCATCAAATCGAGATTGTCGCGCAGCTCCTCGATCGAGGCGAAGCGCGCCATGCGCTCTGAACGCGCCAGCAATTCATGCGCCGTCTGCGCGCCGCGCAGCAGCAAAAGCCCGATCACCGCGATCTGCGGCGTGGTCAGCGAAAAGCGCTGCGCCATCAGATGCTCGTAACGCTCGACCCGCGAGGCGAAGGCCTGGCRCACCAGACCTTTCTGCTCGAGCGTGCTCAGCGCCCGCYGAACCTCGGTCAGCTCCAACRCCATCACCGGCTCGCGCGCCGTCTTCTGGTTGGCGGCCTGATGYGCGCCATTGAGCGTCAGCGGATAGACGTCCGGCGTCAGTTCCTTCTTCTCGATCAGCGAGCCCAGCACGCGGGCTTCGACGGGGGAGAGGACGGGGAGATCGGTCACTGGCTGCAATCCTTTCTGACGCTGGCGGGACAGCGCCCCCCTCTGTCCTGCCGGACATCTCCCCCACAAGGGGGGAGATCAGCGGCTTCGTCAACAGCGCTTATTCTTCGACGGCAGCGATTGGCGAAAGCCGCGGTGACAGCCAATCTCCCCACCCGTGGGGGAGATGTCCGGCAGGACAGAGGGGGGCGCGAAGGATCGCTGCCTTCGAAGCACCACGAGCGAATTCGCCCGACTAAACCCTTCTCTCCACCATCATCTTCTTGATCTCGGCGATCGCCTTGGCCGGGTTCAACCCCTTCGGGCAGGTCTGCGCGCAGTTCATGATGGTGTGGCAGCGATAGARCCGGAAAGGGTCTTCGAGGTTATCGAGCCGTTCGCCCGTCGCCTCGTCGCGGCTGTCGATCAGCCAGCGATAGGCCTGCAGCAACGTGGCCGGGCCGAGATAGCGGTCGCCGTTCCACCAGTAGCTCGGGCAGGAGGTCGAGCAGMAGGCGCACAGGATGCATTCGTAGAGCCCGTCGAGCTTCTCGCGGTCCTCATGGCTCTGCAGCCATTCCTTGGCGGGCGTCGGCGAGACCRTCTTCAGCCACGGTTCGATCGAGGCGTGCTGGGCGTAGAAATTGGTGAGATCGGGCACAAGGTCCTTGATCACCGGCATATGCGGCAGCGGATAGACCTTCACCGCGCCGGAGATGTCGTCCGCCCCCTTGGTGCAGGCCAGCGTGTTCGAGCCGTCGATGTTCATGGCGCAGGAGCCGCAGATGCCTTCGCGGCAGGAACGGCGCAGCGTCAGCGTCGGATCGATCTTGTTCTTRATCCACAGGAGCGCGTCGAGAACCATCGGCCCGCAATCGTCCATGTCGACGAAATAGGTGTCCATGCGCGGATTTTCGTCGTCGTCCGGCGACCAGCGGTAGATGCGGTATTCGCGCAGGTTCGTGGCGCCCTCCGGCTTCGGCCAGGTCTTGCCCTGCTTGATCTGCGAATTCTTTGGAAGCGTGAGTTCGACCATTTACCTGCGGTCCTTTCGGATGACGAGCTTCAGCCCGGACCAGATTTCGTTGACGGCGGCGACCTTGACGTCGACCAGGTCGCGCTTCAGCGCCTCGGCGCGGATCACACCCTCGGTGACGTCGGTCGGCACTTTCGATGCTTTCTTCGGCCAGGAGACCCAGACCATGCCGTCGCGCTTGATCGCCGTCTCGAGGTGAGCCAAGCCGTCCTTGATCTCGGCGCGCTGCCGGGTGAAGGCGTGCACGGCATCGTATCTCTGCCGACCCGATATCGCGGACCACTCGGCGAACCGATCGACGTCCRCAAAGGCCACGGTCCCAGTCAGTTCATCGAGCTCCGGCGGCAGCGCGATGAAGGCGGCGACCATGCCGTCCTTCAGGCCGAGCTTGGCCGGAAGGGACGTGCCGGAATATCCCGCGGCCGCCAATGCCATGGTCAGTAGACCCTCGCCTTCGGCGCGATCTTGGCGAGGCTGATGCCGCCGTCCTTTTCCGCCAGCAGCGGCTCGGTATGCACCGGCCGGTAGGTGAGCGTCACCGTGCCGTCTTCGCTGAGATGCGCAAGCGTATGCTTGCGCCAGTTGGCGTCGTCGCGCTTGTCGAAATCCTCACGCGCATGCGCGCCACGGCTCTCCTTGCGCGCCTCGGCGCCGTAGACCGTGGTGATGGCGTTGGCCATCAGGTTCTCCAGCTCAAGCGTCTCGACGAGGTCAGAATTCCAGATCATCGAGCGGTCGGTGACCTTGATGTCCTTGAGTTCGCCCCAGAGTTCCGAAATGCGCCTGCAGCCGTTCTCCAGCGATTCCTGCGTGCGGAACACGGCGGCGTCTTCCTGCATGGCGCGCTGCATTCTCTCGCGTAGCACCGCCGTCGGGATGGAGCCGTTGGCGTGGCGCAGCCGGTCGAAGCGTTCCATGATCTTTTCGACCGAAGCTTCGTTGGGCGACGGGATCGCCGATTTGCGGTCGATCACCTGGCCGGCGCGGATGGCCGCCGCCCGCCCGAACACAACGAGGTCGATCAGCGAATTCGAGCCAAGCCGGTTGGCGCCATGCACCGAAGCGCAGCCGGCCTCGCCGACAGCCATCAGACCGGGCGACACGCGGTCGGGATTCTCTGGCGTCGGGTTGAGCACCTCGCCCCAATAATTGGTCGGCACGCCGCCCATATTGTAATGCACCGTCGGCAGCACCGGGATCGGCTCCTTGGTAAGGTCGACGCCGGCGAAGATCTTGGCCGATTCCGAAATACCGGGCAGCCGCTCGTGCAGCACCGCCGGATCGAGGTGGTCGAGATGCAGGAAGATATGGTCCTTCTTCTTGCCGACGCCCCGGCCCTCGCGGATCTCCAGCGTCATGCAGCGCGAGACGACGTCGCGCGAGGCAAGGTCCTTGGCCGACGGCGCATAGCGCTCCATGAAGCGCTCGCCCTCGGAATTGACGAGATAGCCGCCCTCGCCGCGCGCGCCTTCGGTGATCAGGCAGCCGGCGCCATAGATGCCGGTCGGATGGAACTGCACGAATTCCATGTCCTGCAGCGGCAGCCCGGCTCTGGCCGCCATGYCGCCGCCGTCGCCGGTACAGGTATGCGCCGAGGTCGCGGAGAAATAGGCGCGGCCGTAGCCGCCCGTCGCCAGCACCACCATCTTGGCCGAGAAGCGGTGGATGGTGCCGTCGTCGAGGTTCCAGGCCACCACGCCGGTGCAGGTGCCGTCCGGCTCCATGATCAGGTCKAGCGCGAAATACTCGATGAAGAACTGCGCGTTGTTCTTCAGCGACTGGCCGTAGAGCGTGTGCAGGATGGCGTGGCCGGTGCGGTCGGCGGCGGCGCAGGTGCGCTGCACCGGCGGACCGTCGCCGTAGTTCATCATGTGGCCRCCGAACGGCCGTTGGTAGATCTTGCCTTCCTCGGTGCGCGAGAACGGCACGCCGTAGTGCTCGAGCTCGTAGACGGYGGCCGGCGCTTCGCGCACCATATATTCCATGGCGTCGACATCGCCCAGCCAGTCCGAGCCCTTGACGGTATCGTACATGTGCCACTGCCAGGAATCCGGCCCCATGTTCGACAACGAGGCGGCGATGCCGCCCTGCGCGGCAACGGTGTGCGAGCGGGTCGGGAACACTTTGGTGATGCAGGCGGTGCGCAGCCCCTGCTCGGCCATGCCGAGCGTGGCGCGCAGCCCGGCGCYGCCGGCGCCGACGATCACCACATCGAATTTGTGATCGACAAAAGTGTAGGCGGAAGCCGTGCCGGCGGTATTTGCGTTGGCCAAGACGTCAGCCTCCGAATGCGAGTTTGAGCAGGGCAAACAGCGAAGCGACGCCGACCGCGACTGCGAAGAAGGTGTTGAGGGCGATCAGCGCCAGCTTCATGCCTTCGCCATGCACATAGTCCTCGATGATGACCTGCATGCCGAGCCGCATGTGGTAGAGGCCGGAGATGAGCACGAGCGCCAGCACGAGCGCCACGAAGGGGTTGGCGAGCGACGCCCGCACGTCCGTGTAGCCGTGGCCGTTGACCGCGATCAGGAAGCCGACGAAGAACAACAGCAGCGGGATGTTGGCGATCGCCGTCAGCCGCTGGCGCCAGAAATGCTGCGTGCCCTCGCGGGCCGAGCCCAGGCCGCGCACCTTGCCGAGCGGCGTGCGCATGTCGGTGTTGTTCGCGCTCATCAGAAAGCTCCCCGCGCCATGTAGCCGGCGATCCAGATCAACAGCGTGAGCACGATCGAACCGGCGAGCGTCGCCCAGGCGATCTTCGACGCGGTGTGTTTTTCCAGCCCCGCGCCGGTGTCCCAGACGAGGTGGCGCAGCCCGCCCAGCATGTGGTGCATCAACGCCCAGGTGTAGCCGAACAGAACCAGCCGGCCGAGCCAGGAGCCGAAGGCCCAGTTGACCCAGTCGAAGGCGGCCTGCGAGCTTGCGGCGGYGATCAGCCACGCCGCCACCAGCAGCGTTCCGAAATAAAGCGCGCCGCCGGTGATGCGATGGATGATCGACATCGTCATCGTGATCGGCGGCCGGTAGACAGTCAGATGCGGCGAAAGCGGCCGTTCACGTCTGGCAACTGCGCGGGTGGCTGGTGATTTGCTCATGGCTCCCCCAGATCGGCATCCTGGAAGCCGCGATGGGAATGCGGCGTTTGCCATGTTCATATATGGCCCGGACAGCCGGTTTCTAATGCGCTTTTTGCACCGCGTCAAAGCCGGAAAATCGTTTTGGAAACATCATTTAGTCTGACAAATGGACGGCGGCGCGCTTCAATCGATTAGCGGCTGCTTCGAAGCCGGCGCAAGGTCTCGCTGCAGCGCAACAAAGAGCGCGCGCCGGTGGGTTGAGGTTCAGGTCAGGCCGAGTCGGAGTCGAAGACGGGCGCGAAGCGACCAAACAAGGCGGTTTCCGAGAACCGGAGCGGAGCGTACTTGAAGTACGTGAGCACCGGAAGCGCAGGAAGCTGCCGTTTGCAGGCCGGCCTCACCTGAAGGTCAGCCCACCGGCTATCTCCGACAGGTCTGCGGGGTGGATCCCCTCTTCATCACCAGCGCTTCGCGTCCATCGATCACGATTGCGTCATGCGTCGCCGCTTCCTGGTAGCGGCTGCTCTGGTTGGCGGGCGAGGCCGCGAATTCCTCGGTCGTGCCATCCTGGCGGACCACGCGCAGCGACGAGCCGAGATTCTGGATGGTGATCATGCCGCCATTGCCGCATCTATAGGTGGCCGTGCCGATGCCGGATCGCGGCACGGTAAGGTCGGTGACGATCTTGGTCGCGGGCGCAGGCGCTGCGGGCGTCTTGGCTGTTGCAGGCGCCGGGGCCGTTGCAGGTACCGGGGGCGTTGCGGCTGCCGGCGGCGCCCCGGGTGCCGCGGACGGCGGGGCCGGAGCGGGCGAGGCGGCGGGCGGCGCGGCATTCGCCGCCTTCGGCGCGCCGTCCTGCGGCACGCAGGCCGCGGCCGCGAGAAGCAGCGGGATGGTGATCGACACCCGAACCGTGTGGCCAAAGCTCATGCGCTGCCCTTTCGTGCGCGGCACGCTACAGCAATTCCAGGAAAAGTGTGAAACGGTTTTCCGTCCGGAATTGCGTCAAAACAAAGAGATAGAGTGGTTTGTCGTTTCCGTTAAACGACGAACCGCTCTAGCCACGCGACGCATCAAGATCAAGCTCACCCAGAGTCAGTCGACTGCATGGCCGCCCTGCGGCGGGTGAGAACCGGACCTTCGAAAATTAACCATGTTCCTTAAGAACCGGCGCCGAAGGCCTCCCGCCTCTTAACAAAGGTTAAGAAAGGGTTAATTTCCGATGCGAACCGGAACCCAGGCGCGATCGGTCGTGCCATCAAGGAGAGCGACATGCGTTCGAATTCAGTGCGGGCAAGCGTTGCCACCGCCGCGCTGGCGGGGCTGGTGACGGCAATCGCCGCGCCGGCCGAAGCCGGCCTGCGCCACCATGACCGCGTCTATGCCGATTCCTTCGGCAATCTCGTCATCGACAGCGCCGCCGGCTACAAGCGCATCATCGTCGGCGAGGGCAAGCTCGCCAAGAAACTTTCCGAATACACCAGCGCCGGCCAGCCGGACGTCGTCTATGACGATGCGGACGAGCCCGGCGCGCCCGGCTGCTACCAGCCGCCGGTGCTGGTCAAGGGCCGCTCCTATATGTACGGGCTTTCCGACGGCGAGATGCCCAATCTCAGCCCTTGCCGTTGAAGATCGTCGGCGTTTGGCGCCGCCTGAGCGCGCCTGACACGCGCACGCAGTCGCGGCCGGCATTCTTGGCTTCGTAGAGCGCGCCGTCGGCGCGCCGCAAAAGATCCGCAAAACCCTCGTCCGCGGCGAGCTCGGCCACGCCGAAGCTTGCGCTGCAGCGATGGTCGGCCGGCAGGCCCTCGATCGGCAAGGCGCCAAAGGCGTTGCGCGCGCCCTCGGCAAACAGCCGCGCCGCCGCAAGATTGGTGCCCGGCAGGATGATGGCGAACTCTTCGCCGCCGATACGRCCGGCGACATGGTGCTCGGCGGCGGCTTCGCGCAGGAAACTGGCGAAGCTCTCGATCACGCGGTCGCCGCAGGCATGGCCGTAGCTGTCGTTGATGCTCTTGAAATAATCGAGATCGGCGATCACAAGCGCCACCGRCACGCCGCGCCGGACGGCATCCCGCATCGCAAGGTCCGCGTGGCGTTCGAAACCGCGGCGGTTGAAGAGCCGCGACAAAGCGTCGGTTTCCGATTTCGAGGTCRCCTCGTTGAGCGCGTCACGCACCAGGACGGCAAGCGCAAGCAACGCCAGCGCCAGCCCGAACACGGTGCCGAGCGATTGAGACACAAGCGCGTAGGCCGTCTGTACATAGGCCTGCGGATTTGCGCCCCACCCGCCCAGCGCGCCGGCGATGAGCGGCTTGGAGGCGAACTGCACGGCGCTGGCGCCGAGCACCAGCGCAAGCACATGGTCGAGCCGCGCGAGCCTTTGCCGGGAGGACAGCACGATGCCGAGCGCGGCGAATTGCATGGTAGCGTAAGGAAGCTGGTAGGCCATCATGCGCGTCAGCGACTGACGCGGCAGGTCCTGCACCAGATAGACGGCGACCGAGGCCACAACGAGGAAGCACAGCATCGGCGCCCAGGGCGGCCGCACGTCGTATTTATGGGCGAGCCCGCCGTTGAAGGCGACGGTTGCGCCGAAGAGCACGGCAAAGGCGGCAACGACCGGCAGCCGGGCGTCCGCGAAAGCAGGAATGCTGAASTCGATGGCGAAATAGGCCATGCCGAGCAGGTAGCTGAAGGCAAGCCAGCGCGCCGACACGCGCCCGGTATCATAGACAGCAATCGCCATGAACGCCGCCGCCAGCAGCCCGGCGACGACGAAGTTGATCATCAATATGAAGTCGGCGCTGYCCATGTCTTCCTTCGTCGAACGTTCCGGACAGAAAACCATCGACGGGCGAAAAACACGTTAATGCTAGCTGCGGTACGGAACCGCAAGCCTTGGCGGTTAGCCRCAAAACTTATCCTGTCGTCGTTCCAGGGCGGAGCAAGAAGCGAAGCGACGCGCGCAGACCCTGCAATCCATGCCGTGACTTCAACGCGCCACCGCGATGCAGAATTCTGCGCCGCTGCACTTTCGTTGAGGTTACGGCATGGATCCTCGGGTCAAGCCCGAGGATGACGAGGCTGCATAGGCCTCGGCCAATCGCGAACGTTGCGATCGCCTGCCGGGTTCGGGCAGCCTGGGTCAGTGTACCTCAGCCGACGGCGAGCGGCACGGCGACGAAGGCGGTTTCGGGTCTCTCGTAGGAAAGCCGCACGCTGTCGCGGCCGTTCTTCTTGGCCTTGTAGAGCGCCTCGTCGGCGCGTCGCATCAATGGCATCAGCCCTTCCTTGCCGGTGCGGGCGGCGACGCCGAAACTCGCGGTGACCCTGGTGCCGGCCGGCAGGCCGTCGATCGTGCCCGCCGAATAGAAGGCGCGGATCGCTTCGGCGAAGAGCCTTGCCGCTCCCAGGTCGGTGAGAGGCAGAAGCACGGCGAACTCCTCGCCGCCGATGCGGCCGGCGGCCCCGCGCGCGCCGGTGGCGGAACGCAGCTTGGCGGCGAAATCGGCGATCACCCGGTCACCGGCCTCATGCCCATGCTGGTCGTTGAGCGCCTTGAAGTGATCGAGATCGGCAAGCACCAGGGYGACGGGAAATCCGGCCTTGCCGCACTGGTCGAGCAAGAGGGTCGCCCGCTCCTCGAAGCCGCGGCGATTGAGGATGCCCGAGAGCGGGTCGGTATGGGTTTCGGCTTTCAGCGCCTTCATCACGTCGAGCGCCGCCGCGGTGAACAGGCAGAGCGCGATCAGCAGCGACAAGAGCGCGTGCGACAGCAGCGCCGTCGTCCAGTAGGACGAGGCATAGAGCTCGTCATAGCCTTTGAACGGYCCGTGCGCGATGATGACGGCCAGCGTCCTTACGAAGAAGTTCAGTCCGGAAAGCAACGCCAGCGCGAGCAAGATCTTTTCCGTCGGGCCATTGCCGCGCACCACGCGCAGCTCAGCGGCGGCCAGCAGGCTGATGCCGCCAAGCGCGAAATTGACGACGAGGATCCTCCATGTCAGGTCCGGCTGAACGAACAGGAACCAGCAGAATGCGGCCATTCCGCCCAACGCCAGCGCGGCGATCCCGGCATAGGGGACGGGCCGGCCCTGGCGCGCGATAATGGCGCCAACCAGACAGGATCCGGCAACGCAGAAGCACAGGTTGGAGAGGAACTTGGACGGCGCCAGGCCGACCGGGAGGGTGAAATGCTGGAACAGGAAACCGGCCGCGGCGAGAGCATAGCTCGCCGCCAAGACGGCCAGATAGGGACGATGGCGCTGATAGGACCACAGCACGAGGAACGCAGCGCCGAGCGCCAGCGCTATCGTCGGATTGAGCAGCGCTATGAGCAGACCGGTGTCCAAAGGACTGCGACTTTCCCCAACTTACCCAAGGGGAGATACTAGGACTTAAGCCCAAACAAGCGGTTAAGCCTCGATAGATACGTTGCACGCCACGCGGAACCGGCCTGCCTGAGCGGCGTTGTCCGGCCAGACAAGAAACGCCAGACGGAGACGATCGAGATGGCCGGCACGATCACTTTGACGAACCACGATGAAATCCGCTCCTGGGCGGCGGCACGCGCCGGCTTCCCGGCCATCGTCGACGTCTCGCCCGAGGCCGGAACGCAGGCCATGCTGCGGCTGGTTTTTGGGCAGCAGGCCTATGAGGACGAGGACCGCCCGGAGCGCCCGATCAACGCCGGCGGCTACGAGCTCGTGGAGTGGGACGAGTGGTTCAAGATCTTCGACGAGCGGCAGCTGGCCTTGGTCGTCGCCGCCGACGAGCCCGGCCGGCGCGAGGAGTTTCACGAGATCATTCGCAGATAGATCGCTGAAAAGCAAAAGGCCCGGACGTATTGTCCGGGCCTTTGTCAAGCACCGCAGGCGGGCGGTTACTTCCAGTCGCGGATGTCGACGAAGTGGCCAGCGATCGCCGCCGCTGCCGCCATRGCCGGCGAGACCAGATGGGTGCGGCCCTTGAAGCCCTGCCGGCCCTCGAAGTTGCGGTTCGAGGTCGAGGCGCAACGCTCATGCGGCTTCAGCCGGTCGTCGTTCATGGCCAGGCACATCGAGCAGCCCGGCTCGCGCCAGTCGAAGCCGGCGGCGAGGAAGATCTTGTCGAGGCCCTCGGCCTCCGCCTGTTCCTTGACCAGGCCGGAACCCGGCACGATCATGGCGTTGACCCGCGGATTGACCTTCTTGCCCTCGACCACCTTGGCGGCAGCGCGCAGGTCCTCGATGYGGCCATTGGTGCAGGAGCCGATGAAGACGCGGTCGAGCGCGATGTCGGTGATCTTGGTTCCGGGCGTCAGCCCCATATAGTCGAGCGCGCGGATCTTCGACGTGCGCTTGTTTTCGTCCGCGATCTCTTCCGGATCGGGCACAATGCCCTGCACCGAGACGACGTCCTCGGGCGAGGAACCCCAGGAGACGATCGGCGGCAGCTTCGCCGCGTCGAGCACGATCACCTTGTCGAAATGCGCGCCCTCGTCGGAATGCAGCGTCTTCCAATAGGCGAGCGCGGCGTCCCAGGCGGCGCCCTTCGGCGCGCGCGGCTTGTCCTTGACATAGGCGAAGGTCGTCTCGTCCGGCGCGATCAGGCCGGCCCGCGCCCCGCCCTCAATCGACATGTTGCAGATCGTCATGCGGCCTTCCATCGACAGCGAGCKGATCGCCTCGCCGGCATATTCGATGACGTAACCGGTGCCGCCGGCGGTGYCGATCTCGCCGATGATGGCGAGGATGATGTCCTTGGCGGTGACGCCTTCCGGCAACTGGCCGTCGACGCGCACCAGCATGTTTTTGGCCTTGCGCTGGATCAGCGTTTGCGTCGCCAGCACATGCTCGACCTCCGAGGTGCCGATGCCGTGCGCCAAGGCGCCGAAGGCGCCGTGCGTGGAGGTATGGCTATCGCCGCAGACGATGGTCATGCCCGGCAGCGTGAAACCCTGCTCCGGCCCGATGATATGGACGATGCCCTGGCGGATATCGTTCTCGGAATAATAGTCGATGCCGAAATCCTTGGCGTTCTTGGCCAGCGCCTCGACCTGGATGCGGCTTTCCTCGTTCTTGATGCCGAACTTGCGCTCGGGGGAGGTCGACACGTTGTGGTCGACCACGGCCAGCGTCTTCTCGGGATGGCGGACCTTGCGGTTCGACATGCGCAGGCCTTCGAAGGCCTGCGGGYTGGTGACCTCATGCACGAGGTGGCGGTCGATATAGAGCAGGCAGGTGCCGTCGTCCTGGCGGTCGACGACGTGGTCGTCGAAGATCTTGTCATAGAGGGTGCGCGGTGCGCTCATGTGCGTAAATCCGTCGATATGAGAATGGGAAAAGCACGCCGGCCATCCGGCGCGACGACTGCGATCGGTCGGGTCAGTTAAGTCGGCTGGTCAGCGCGCCGCAAACGCGCGCGGAGAAACGCGACGGCAGGCGCTTTCTGTCCTGCAGCACGAAACCCTTGTATGCCGGATCGCTGAAAAGCTTTTCCATGGCGGGGTAGATAGCAATGTTTTGGCTTTTCGGCAATTGCGGCCAGAACCTGGTTCCTCGCCCCACGAAGTGGGGAGAGGTGGCCCGGCGAAGCCGGGACGGAGAGGGGTCAGCGCGGCGCCTGGAGTTTTTAAGCCTCCTAACCGCCTCGAGCCCTTCAGTCTTGCGCCTTGGCTTGCAGCGGCTTTGGTGTCGCGGACGTCGTCCCCCGCTCCGTCCCGGCTTCGCCGGGCCACCTCTCCCCCGCTTTCGCCTAGGCGATTCACACATCTCGTAGGCTCCAGCCACGTGCGATGGATTGGAAGTACTGAAGGCCGTGGCGGAAAGT
>NZ_MDDT01000032.1:0-72993 GCF_001854815.1 Mesorhizobium sp. LCM 4576 | reverse complement strand
GCGAGTCATTCACCTCAAACGATGTGTGCATCCCCTAGCCGCTTTCGCGGGGGCGAGGAAATGGCGTCAGGCTTGCTCACACCACCTCGAACACAAACGTCTTCACCAGCGCGTCCGGATCGCCGATGGCGTAGCAGCGGAACCATGGGCTCTGCTCGACCAGGCGCCATTTCCTCGCCCGCTCCAGCTCGTCGAACACGGCCTGGAAGCCGCCGCTCTCGAAAACCTGGTCGCGCACCGTGAAAATGGCGTGGCCGCCGCTCTTCGTGATGCGCACCAGCTCATGCAATCCCGAGGCCGGCGCATGGCCGATGGTGAAGACGCCGGTCGAGAAGAAGGCGCGGAAATGCCGCTCGGGCCACGGCAGCGGGCCGCCGAGCATCGCCTTCTTCAGCTCGCTATAGGCCGGCTTGCCACCGGCCTGGCGGCTGCCGGCGATTTTCAGCATGTCCTCGGAAAGGTCGAGCCCGGCGATGTCGCCATAGCCCAGAGCCTTCAGCGACGGTCCCGACAGGCCGGTGCCGCAGCCGGCGTCGAGCAGCGGACCTTCGCCCGCCGGCACATGCCGCGCTACCCAGGCGGTGATCAGGAAKGGCAGGAGATAGCCGAGCGAAGCGGTCTCGCCGTCATAGGTCGCGGCCCATTCGGCATAGGCCTTGGCGAGCCCTTCCGGCGTCTCGGCCGAATAGACGGAATCCAGCGCCGCATTGGCCTTGTCGAAATTCATGGGCGAGTCCTCCGAGCCGGATTGCAACGCTTCCCAACCTAACGCGGACTTTTGCCGCCGGCTATTCCTGATGCTGCCGGCGCAGCCGCTGTTCCAGCGCCCGCAGCGCCAGCGACAGGCCGACGGTCAGGATAAGGTAGATATAGGCGACGATCGAATAGGTCTCGAAGAAGCGGAAGGAGCCGGCGGCATAGACCTTGCCGATCTGCGTGATGTCGGCGACGCCGAGCACGGAGACCAGCGAGGAATCCTTGACCATGGCGACGAAGTCATTGCCGAGCGGCGRCAGGATCATGCGGATCGCCTGCGGGAACACGATCAGCCGAAAACGCTGCGCCCGGCTGAGCCCGAGCGCCTTAGCGGCTTCGATCTGGCCCCTCTCGACCGACTGGATGCCGGCGCGGAACACTTCCGAGATGAAGGCCGAATAGCCGATGGTCAGCGCCATGATGGCGCGCCATAGAAGCGAGACGTCGCGCACCAGCAATTCGCCGATCAGGCCGGCGCTCTGCAGCGGCGCGGTCAGCGCATTCCAGGCGGCGACGAAGGCAGGCGCCCCGGCGAAGGCGATCCAGAACAACAGCACCAGGATCGGCACGCCGCGGATGATCTCGACATAGAAACGCGCGATCTGCCGCAGCCATTGCGACCGCGACAGCRCCATCAGCGCGATGCCGAGCCCAAGCACGGAGGCGAGCGCGAAGGCGACCGCGGTGACGAAGACGGTGATGCCGATGCCCTTGGCGACGGTAGCGAAGACTTCGGCGTAGAGATCGCTGGACGCAATGGCGAGGGCGRCGGCCAAGGCAAGGGCAAGGGCGGCGGCCAGCCACCAGGGGAATTCGGGTTTGGATGTGGGGGAYGGCGCTGCCATCAGGCGATGCTGGTGGAGCGAACGTGCCGAGAGGATAGCGTCCAGGCCCCCCTCTCTGGCCTGCCGGCCATCTCCCCCTCAAGGGGGGAGATTAGCAGTTCAAGYCGCTCCGCACATCCTGCAACGTTGATAATTGGCGAAAGCCGGCGTGACGTCCAATCTCCCCCCTTGAGGGGGAGATGCCCGGCAGGGCAGAGAGGGGGRACTGGGCGCAAACTCAGCGCGATTTCCTGCAAACCCACCGCGCGCAACAAGACGAGCTCACTGCCCCATCTTGTAATCGAGGAACCACTTCTTGTTGAGCTTGTCGAACGTGCCGTCGGCCTTGAGCGAGGCGATGGYGGCGTTGACCGGCTTCACCAAATCCGAACCCTTTGGGAAGATGAAGCCGAAATCCTCGGTGCCGAGCGGTCCGCCGATCAGCTTCAGCTTGCCTGCGGAAGCATCGACATAGCCCTGGCCGGCGGTGCCGTCGGTCAAGACGACATCGACGTCGCCCGATTTCAGCGCCTGCACGGTCGCGCCGAAGGTTTCGAACAGTTTGATGCGCGGGTTCTGCTCGTTGCCGTCGAGCACGCTGTAGACGGCGGTGTAGAACGGCGTGGTGCCCGGCTGGGCGCCGATCAGCCCGTCCTTGAAGGCGCCGAAGCTCTTGGCGTCGGTGAAGCGGCTTTCGTCGCCGCGCACCAGCATGAACTGCTCCGAGCGCATATAGGGATCGGAGAAGTCGACCTTCTCCTTGCGGTCGTCCTTGATGGTGATGCCGGTCATGCCGATGTTGTACTGGTTGTCCGAAACCGCCTGGATCATCGCGTCCCAGGATGTGTTCTGGTACTCGACCTTGAAGTTCAGCCGCTTGGCGATCTCGTCCATCGCGTCATATTCCCAGCCGATCTGCTTGCCGGTCTTCTTGTCGATGAACTGCAGCGGCGGATAGGCGTTTTCGGTCACCACCACGACCTTCTTGCCGCCGAGGTCGGGCAAATTGTCGGCGAGCGCCGCGACAGGCACGAGAAGCCAGGCCACCATGGCGGCCAGCAGCAGTTTCGACTTGGTCATGACAAATCTCCGAAGTGCGGCCGCGCTGCAATTTCGCGGCCTGAGAAATCCGGCGCCGACTTTAGCTTGCCGCAAGCGCCTTGCAAGCCGGTCCGCGCCGCCTCGGGCCGGCCAATATGCAATCCTGTGCTCTTCGGGGCAGGTTTCGCGGGATGACCGTTGCCGCGATCAATCCTGACCGGCCGTGGCTTCGCGCAATCCGGCGACCAGGCGGGTCAGCGTGCCATGCAGGGCTTTGAGCTCGGCCCGCTCCAGCGGCATGCCGCAGCTTAAGCCGTCCTGCACGTCCTTCATCTTCGCCCGCAGCGCATCGCCCTTGGCGGTCGGCTCGACCAGGACCCGGCGTYCGTCGGCGGCATCGCGCCGGCGCGTCACCAGGCCGCCCGCCTCCATCCGCTTGATCAGCGGCGTCAGCGTCGCCGAATCGAGCCCCAGTGCCGCGCCGAGCTCGCCGATCGTGCTCGGCGAATGCTGCCACAGCGCCAGCATCGCCAGATATTGYGGATAGGTGAGGCCGAGCGGATCGAGCAGCGGCCGGTAAAGCCTGGTCATCAGCCCGCTTGCCGAATAGAGCGCGAAGCAAAGCTGCTGGTCGAGGCGTGGCACCTCGGATGCCCCGGCGTCCCGCGCCGGGGCCTGCCTGGTCATGGTTTCGGTTTTCGTCGTCATGCAGCCTTTGCCGAGAGCGCCACATCGATATTGCCCCGGATGGCGTTGGAATAGGGGCAGATCTTGTGTGCTTCCGATACAAGCGCCTCGGCGCCTGTCTGATCAAGGCCCTTGATTTCCACCGCCAGCGAAACGCCGAGGCGGAAACCGCCCTGGTCGTTCGGATAGAGGCTGACCGTGGACGTGATCGAAGCGTCCTTAAGCGGCAGCTTCTGCTGGTGGGCGACGAAGCGCACCGCGCTCTCGAAGCAGGCCGCATAGCCGACGGCGAAGAGCTGCTCGGGATTGGTGGCGCCGCCCTTGCCGCCGAGCTCCTTCRGCATCGCCAGATCGACCTTGAGCAGCCCGTCGCTGGTCTCGCCGTGGCCGTTGCGGCCACCGGTGACGCGAGCCTGGGCGGTGTAGAGTGCAGGCATCTTTTATCTCCAATTGATTTGTACACGATTATTTAGTGTACAAGATAATTGTCCGTCAACCCTGCCGGATCGGTTTTCCCGAGGCTCGCGATCACAGCTCGGTGAAAACAAAAAAGGYGGCCGAAGCCGCCTTTTCCAAACCCGTTTCGCCAAAACCTTATTCGGCGGAAGCAGCCTCGGCGGCAGCCTTCTTCTCGGCGGCTTCCTTGGCGGCCGTCTCGGCGGCCAGCGCCTGGGCGGCGGCGACCTTCTCGGCCTCGATGCGGGCGCGCTCGGCGTTCAGCGCGTCRCGCTCTTCGTCGTTCAGCTTGCGGGCGCGCACGCCGGTGTTTTCAGAAATGCGGGCCGACTTGCCGCGACGGTCGCGCAGGTAATAGAGCTTGGCGCGGCGCACCTTGCCGCGACGCACGATCTCGACGCCCTCGACCATCGGCGAGTAGACCGGGAAAACGCGCTCGACGCCTTCGCCGTAGGAAATCTTGCGGACGGTGAAATTCTCCTGGAAGCCGGAGCCGGCGCGGGCGATGACGACGCCCTCATAGGCCTGGACACGGGTGCGGCTGCCTTCGGTGACGCGCACCTGGACGCGCACGGTGTCGCCCGGCTGGAATTCGGGCAGCTTGCGCTTGGCTTCGATCTTGGCGGCCTGTTCGGCCTCGAGCTGACGGATAAGATCCATCTCAAAAATCCACTTCTTGTTCTTCCGACAGTCAGAGCGTCCTCGGCTCGCCTTGCAGTTCCAATGACCGCTCGGCTATGCCCTTTGTCGAAACATCGGGCAGGGACGGCTACACCGCACTTGTTGACGGGTCCAGAAGATCGTTCTTCCGGTTCGGGCGGCGACATACAGCCAWTTTGCGGCTTTGTCACGCCTTTCAGGCATTTTTTTGCGCTCGATGGCCCCATGACATTGACGCCGTGCCGGGTTGCGCTCGCCTCGGAAGCTTTCTAAGCGGGGAAATGAGTTTTTTCGATGCCGTTCTGCTTTTCTTCGCGGGTTTTGCCTCAGGCGCCGCCAATGCGGTTGCCGGCGGCGGCACCTTCCTCACCTTCGGCGCCATGACGCTGGTCGGCCTGCCGCCGATCGTCGCCAACGCCACTTCCTCGGTGACGCAGCTGCCGGGCTATATTACCTCGACGCTCGCCTATTGGACCGATATCCGGCATTTCTGGCGCGGCGCCCTGCTGCTTTGCCTGATTTCCGCGCTCGGCGCGTTGGCCGGCTCGCTCATCCTGCTCGCGCTCTCCAATCCGTCCTTCCGCGCCCTCGTGCCCTGGCTGCTGATCGCCGCCACCGCCCTGTTCGCCGCCGGGCCGTGGCTGAAGCCCGCGGCCGGGCCGGAGCACCAGGCCTCGGTAGGCTCGCTTGYCGGTTCGCTCGTTCAATTCGCGACCGCGGTCTATGGCGGCTTCTTCGGCGCCGGCATGGGTGTGATGATGCTGGCCACCCTTGGCCTGACGCAAGCCGGCGACTACCACCGGCTCAACGCGCTGAAGAACATGCTGTCGATCGTGATCGCGGTCGTCGCCATCCTGGTCTTCGTTTCCGGAGGCGTCGTCGCCTGGCCGCAGGCGATCGTCATGATCCCGGGCGTCGCGCTTGGCGGCTATGCCGGCGTCTGGATCGCCAAGCGCGTGCCGCAAGGCGTCGTGCGTGGCTTCGTCGTCGCCGTCGGCCTGCTCCTGGCTTTTTACTACTTCACCAAGGGCTGAAAACCATGATCCCGAAAAGTGGGGAACCGGTTTTCGGAAAAGATCATGGTCAGATAAAAGGACGATCGCCCCGGGCTACCGGGGTGGATCGGCGCCCAGCAAGTCAGGCCGCCGCTCACGCGTGAGCTTCTCGGCCTCGGCGCGCCGCCATTCGGCAATCTTCTTGTGATTGCCGGAAATCAGCACGTCCGGGATCGGCCTGCCCTCGAATTCCTGCGGCCGCGTATAGTGCGGATGCTCGAGCAGGCCGTTCTCGAAACTCTCTTCCTCGCCGGACACCGCGTTGCCCATCACGCCGGGCAAAAGCCGGACCACGGCATCGAGCAGCACGAGCGCGGCCGGCTCGCCGCCCGACAGGATGAAATCGCCGATCGAGACTTCCTCTAATCCCCGCGCCTCGATCACCCGCTGGTCGACGCCCTCGAAGCGGCCGCACAGTATGACGACGCCCGGGCCGCCAGCGAGTTCCCGCACCCGGGCCTGCGTCAGCGGTTTGCCACGCGGGCTCATCAGCAGGCGCGGGCGCGGATCGCCCGGCGGCGAAGCGTGATCGATGGCCCTTGCGAGCACATCGGCGCGCATCACCATGCCGGCGCCGCCGCCCGCCGGCGTGTCGTCGACGGTGCGGTGCCTGTCGGTGGCGAAATCGCGGATCTGGATCGCCTCCAGCGACCACGTGCCGGCTTCCAGCGCGCGGCCGGCCAGCGACAGGCCGAGCGCGCCCGGAAACATCTCCGGATAGAGCGTCAGCACCGAAGCGGCAAAGCTCAACGGTTGCCCCCGGCATCCTTCGGTCCGCGCGGCCGACCCTGGGGGTCGAAGCCGGAACGGCCAGGTGCGGCGCCATCTTCCTCATCCTCGACAAGGCCGGCCGCAAGCGGATCGACCTCGACGAAACCGTCGGCGATCGAGACATGCGGCACCGCGGCCTGCGTGAACGGGATCAGCACGCCCTTGCGCCCGGCAAGCGTGACGTCGAGTATGTCGCCGCCACCGAAATTATGCACGGCGACGACCTTGCCGATGACGCCCGTATCGTCTCTCACATCGAGACCGATGAGATCGGCGTGATAGAACTCGTCCTCCTCGCCGTCGTCGGGCAGCACCGAGCGGTCGACGAAAAGCTCGGTGCCGGCCAGCGCCTCGGCCGCATTGCGGTCACTGACGCCCTTGAAGCGCACGACCACGACGGTGCCCRCCGGCCTGATGTCCAGGATCTGGAAGGCGCGGCCATCCTTGGCAAAGAGCGGGCCGTAATCGGCCAGCGCCAGCGGATCGCCGGTGAAGGTCTTCACCCRCAATTCGCCCTTGATGCCGTGCGCGGCACCGATCACGGCCATCTGTACGGGGTTTTCGAGCTTCGACATCGGCGGCGCTTCCTTTGCCCTGCTCTAGCGCCGTCCCGTGGTCATTTCAATGACGGCCTCTTCACCGCTTCCTAACCCGCATGCCTGAAATTGCCGCCATGCAGGAATTCCTCATCCCGGCCAAACCCGACCTCCAGGCTGCGCGCGAGACCTGGCTGAAGACACTCGCCCATGAGCGCCGGCTGTCGCCGGAGACGGTCGAGGCCTACGAGCGCGACACCCGCCAGTTCCTGCATTTCCTGACCGGCCATCGCGGCGGCCCTCCAGGCATTTCGGACATCGCCGACCTGCGGCCGGCCGATCTGCGCGGCTTCCTCGCCAAGCGCCGCAATGACGGCGCCGGCGCCCGCACGCTGGGGCGCGGCCTTGCCGGCGTCCGCTCGCTGCTGCGCTTTCTCGAAAAACGCGGCATGGTCAACGCAGCGGGCGCGACGGCGCTGCGCGCGCCACGCCAGCCGAAGTCGTTGCCCAAGCCGCTGACGGCAAGCGACGCGAAACAGGTCGTGGCCGTGGAAGGCCAGCTCGCTGACGAACCCTGGGTCGCCGCGCGCAATGCCGCCGTGCTGACGCTGCTCTATGGCTCCGGCCTGCGCATCTCCGAGGCGCTCGGGCTGACCGGTGGYGACCTCGCCTCGGACGCCGACACCGTGCTGCGGGTCACCGGCAAGGGCGGCAAGACGCGGCTGGTACCGGTGCTGCCGGTGGCCCGCAAGGCGGTCGCCGAATACCGCCGGCTCTGTCCCTTCCATATCGAGCCCGAGGGGTTGCTGTTCCGCGGCGCCCGTGGCGGCCCGCTCAACCCGGCCATCGTCCAGCGCGAGATGGCGAAGCTGCGCTCGGCGCTCAACCTGCCGGACACAGCGACACCGCATGCCCTGCGGCACTCCTTCGCCACCCACCTGCTCGGCCGTGGCGGCGACCTGCGCACCATCCAGGAACTGCTCGGYCACGCCAGCCTGTCGACCACGCAGATCTACACCGGCGTCGACACCGCTAGGCTGCTCGACATCTACGAGAAGGCGCATCCAAGGGCGTGACGCCCTTGGCGTTGTGCGAGGCCCTCGAACGTCGTTATTCCAGGGCGTAGCGAAGCGGAGACCCTGGAATCCATGCCGTGACTTTCGCGAAGGGCACAGCGGAGAGAATTCTGCATCGTTGCAACTCGTTGAAGTCACGGAATGGATCCTCGGGTCTGCGCGCGTCGCTGCGCTCCTTGCTCCGCCCGTGGATGACGACCCGATGGGCGTTTCCGCCAATCGCCAAGGCCTTTCCATCCGACGTCGCACCTCAAACAATTTCGCCCCGCCGGTTAACCGTTTTGCCGCTTTTCAGCGCTAAGACGCTTTTCATGAAACGCGTCATCGCCATCGCCGACCGCGCGGCCCTTGTCTCGTTGAAGCTGCTTGCGGCGCTCAACGTGCTGTTTTTCCTGTCTTTCCTCGTCGTTCTGCTGCTTGCCGGCCGAGYCCATGCGGGRGTTCCCAATTGYRTCGGCACCGACCTTTTGACGGCGCTGGAAAAGAACGATCCCGCCGCCTTCAAGAAAGTCGAGACCGAAGCGGCGGCCGTTCCCAACGGCAAGGGCCTGCTGTGGAAGCTGGAGAAGCCGGGCGAAAAGCCGTCCTATCTGTTCGGCACCAYGCATATGACCGATACGCGCGTCACCACGCTGCCGGCCGCCGCGCAAAAGGCCTATGACGGCGCCGGCACCATCATCATCGAGACCACCGATGCGATGGACAAAGCCAAGATGATGGCCGCCATGGCCAGCGARCCCGGCCTGATGATGTTCACCGACAACACCACGCTGTCATCATTGCTGTCGCCGGACGATGCTGCGGCGCTGAACAAGGGGCTCGACGCCCGCGGTATCCCGCCGGCGACAGTCGCCAAGATGAAGCCGTGGATCCTGTCGGCGATGATGGCGTTGCCGGCCTGCGAGGTGGCGCGCCAGAGCGCCGGCGAACCCGTGCTGGACGTCAGGCTTGCCGCCGACGCGAAGGCCTCGGGCAAGGACGTCGAAGGGCTCGAGACCGCCGTCGATCAGTTGCGCGCCATGGCCTCGCTGCCGCTCGAATTCCACATGAAGAGCCTGGTCGAGACGATGAAGCTCGGCGACAAGGTGAACGACGTCAACGAGACGATGATCGTGCTCTACCAGCGCGGCGAGATCGGCATGTTCTGGCCGCTGTTCCGCGCCGTCTTGCCGGACACGGCGGACGACAAGGCGGGCTATGCCGCCTTCGAGCAGACCATGATCATCAGCCGCAACAAGGTGATGGCGGCGCATGCCGGGCCGATTTTGGCCAAGGGCAACGTCTTCATGGCCGTCGGCGCCATGCATCTGCCCGGTCCGGAAGGACTGGTCGAGGATTTTCGCAAGTCAGGGTATACTGTTACCGCCGTCAACTGAGTCGTCTGGCGGCTGGCGGACCTGAAAACGCCGGTTTTTCAGCGCTTTCCGTCCGTCCGCGTGAAACCCGATGCGGGCTCAGCGCGTTGATGGCTGTTATTTTGATGACTTTCATCCAAGGAGGACACGTTTCATGGCGAACCCTAACGACCCCTTCACCCCCTCGAGCACGCCTCCCACGTCGAGTGGCGGTGGWGGCGGCAGCGGGTGGCTGATCGCCCTTGTTGTCATTATCCTGGCCATTGTTGCGTATTATGTCTTTGGCAGAAGCGGCGGCGAGCATGCCCCCGCCCCGGCTGAGCCGCCGGCCGCCAGCACGCCCGCCCCCGCGCCTGCAACGCCTGCCCCAGCCCCTGAGCCGGCACCAGCTCCGGCACCAGCTCCGGCGCCTGCCCCGACTCCCGCTCCGGCTCCTGCACCCGCGCCGGCCCCAGCTCCGGCACCTGCCCCGGCGCAGTGATCGGGCTACAGCTTGACGACGAACGGCCCGCCGAAAGGCGGGCCGTTCTGTTTGGGGCGCTGTCCCCAGCTTCGGAAAAACGCGTCACACGGGACTGGCCGGCCAGGGGAGCCGATGGCGCAGCTCTTCGACCAGGACCCGCTCATTCTCCGAATAGTCGATCGGAACGGCGACGAGATTGACGCCACCCGCGGCAAAGGCCTGCTCGAGGGCAGGTCTCAACTCGGCGATGGCGCCTACCCTGGTGCCCTTGGCGCCATAGGCTTCGRCATAGCGGACGAAATCGGGATTCCCGAAGGYCATGCCGAAATCGGGAAAATCGTCGACCGCCTRCTTCCAGCGGATCATGCCATAGGCATGGTCCTCGATGACCAGGACCACGAGATTGAGCTTCAGTCTGACGGCGGTTTCCAGCTCCTGGCTGTTCATCATGAAGCCGCCATCGCCGCAAACCGCCATGACGCGGCGTTCCGGAAAAAGCATCGCCGCCATCATCGCCGACGGCAGGCCGGCGCCCATCGTGGCCAGCGYGTTGTCGAGCAGCAGCGTGTTGGCGACGCGCGTGCGGTAGTTGCGCGCGAACCAGATCTTGTACATGCCGTTGTCGAGCGCCAGGATGCCGTCGGCCGGCATCACCGCGCGCACGTCGTGCACCAGGCGCTGCGGGGTGAAGCGGTCCTCGGTGTCGCGCGCCGCGATGCGGCTCAATATTCCCTCGCGCAGCGGCAGCAGTGCCTGCGCATTGGGAATGTTGCCTTCCAGGCGGTCGGCCAACAGCCTGAGCGAGGCGCCGATATCGCCGATCACCTCGGTTTGCGGGAAATAGACCTGTTCGACAGTGGCCGGCTGGTAGCCGACATGAATGACCTTCGGCCCGTCGGCGCCCATGATGAAGGGTGGCTTCTCGACCGTGTCGTGGCCGATCGTGATGATGAGATCCGCCCGCTCGATCGCTTCATGCACGTAGTCGCGCTCGGACAACGCGGYCGTGCCCATATAGAGCTCGGTTCCACCCGGTACCGTGCCCTTGCCCATCTGGGTGGTGAAATAGGGAATGCCGGTCCGCAGAACGAACTGGGCGAGGTCCGAGGTCGAGCGCGGCCGCGAGGCGGCGGCGCCCATCATCGCCAGCGGCCGCTCAGCCTCGATGATCATCTGCGCGGCGCGGTCGAGCGCAAGCGGGCTCGCCAGCGGCAGCTCGACCGGGTGCGGCGGAATCGGCGCCACCGCGTCGCATTCTTCCGCGGCGATGTCCTCGGGCAGCTCCAGATGCACGGGTCCCGGACGCTCCTCGCCGGCCACGCGGAAAGCCTCGCGCACCACGCCCGGAATCATCCTGGGCGAAACGATCTGACGCGAAAGCTTCGTCAGGGGTTTCATCGCCGCCACGACGTCGACGATCTGGAAACGGGCCTGCCTGGACGATCTGACGCCCTTCTGCCCGGTAATCATGACCATGGGCATGGCCCCGAGCAGCGCGTAGGCCGCGCCTGTCGTCAGGTTCAAGGCGCCGGGGCCAAGTGTGGTGATGCAGACGCCGGGCCTGCCGGTGAGCCGGCCGTGGGTGGCGGCCATGAATGCGGCCGCCTGCTCATGGCGGGTCAGGATAAGCTCTATCGAGGATTTGCGAATGGACTCGACGACGTCGAGGTTCTCCTCGCCCGGTATGCCGAAGATACGGTCCACGCCTTCATTCTCGAGGGCGGCAACAAGCAGATCGGAGCCTTTGGACACGAGGTATCTCCTGGTGCGATACGGGCCATACCGAACCCTGACGCGTATCGCCCTTCTGTTCGGGATGATGCTCTATCTCTTTGTTTTCCGGACGGAAAACCGCTCACACTTTTCCTGGAATTGCTCTAGATATGGATCGGCTTGAAGAACGTGGCCAGCGCCGCTTCCTTCACCGCTTCCGACATCGTCGGATGCGCGTGGCAGGTGCGCGCGAGGTCTTCGGACGAGCCGCCGAATTCCATCAGCACCGCCGCCTCGTGGATCATCTCGCCGGCGCCGAAACCGACGATGTGGACGCCGAGCACGCGGTCGCTGGCCTTGTCGGYCAGGATCTTCACGAAGCCGTCGGTGTGCAGCATGGCGCGCGCGCGGCCATTGGCGCTGAACGRGAATTTTCCGACCTTGTAGTCGATGCCGGCCTTCTTCAGCTCCTCCTCGGTCTTGCCGACCGAGGCGATCTCCGGGCTGGTGTAGACGACGCTCGGGATGACGTCGTAGTTCACATGGCCAGCCTGGCCGGCGATCGTCTCGGCCACCGCGACGCCCTCGTCCTCGGCCTTGTGCGCCAGCATGGGGCCGGCAACGACGTCGCCGATGGCATAGATGCCGGGCACGTTGGTCCTGAGATGCCCGTCGGTCTTGACCCTGCCGCGCTCGTCGACCTCGACGCCCGCCTCCTTCAAGCCGAGGCTATCGGCATAGGGACGGCGTCCGGTGGCGACCAGCACCACGTCGGCCTCGATGGTTTCCGCCGCGCCGCCCTTGACCGGCTCGAAGGTGACGGTGGCGCCCTTCTTGGCCTTGGCGACGCCGGTGACCTTGGCGCCGAGCTTGAACTCGAAGCCCTGCTTGGACAGGAGCCGCTGAAACTGCTTCGACACCTCGCCGTCCATGCCGCCGAGGATATTGTCGAGGAACTCGACAACCGTGACCTTGGCGCCGAGCCTGGCCCACACCGAGCCGAGCTCCAGCCCGATGACGCCGCCGCCAACCACCACGAGGGTGGCAGGCACCTTGGCCAGCGACAGCGCGCCGGTGGAGGAGACGATCACCTTCTCGTCGAAATCGACCTCGACGCCCGGAATGCCGGCGACATCGGAGCCGGTGGCGATGACGATGTTCTTCGTCTCGATCTCCTCGACCTTGCCGTCCTCGCCGGTCACCGAAACCTTGCCGGCGCCGACCACCTTGCCGGTGCCGCGGAAGGAATCGATCTTGTTCTTCTTGAACAGGAAGGCGACGCCGTTGACGTTGGAGGYGACCGTCGTGTCCTTATGCGCCATCATCTTCTTCAGATTGAGCTTCGGCGCCGGCAACTCGATGCCCAGCGTATCGAAAGCGTGGCCGGCTTCCGCGAACATCTCGGAGGCGTGGAGCAGCGCCTTCGACGGGATGCAGCCGATGTTGAGGCAGGTGCCGCCGAAGGTGGCGTTCTTCTCGACCACCGCCGTCTTCAGGCCGAGCTGCGCCGCCTTGATGGCRCAGACATAGCCGCCCGGCCCCGATCCGATGATAACCACGTCATAAGCCATAATATGGAATCCTTTTTATCCAGCCTTCAGCGGCCGCCGCTCACATTCAGGATCGTGCCTGTTATATAGGAGGCCGCGTCCGACAGAAGATAAAGAACCGCGCTCGCGACTTCATCCGCCGTGCCTGCCCGTTTCATCGGCAGCGCGTCCTGCAACCGCGCCACCCGGTCGGGCTGGCCGCCCGACGCATGGATTTCGGTGTCCGTGATGCCGGGGCTGACCGCGTTGACGCGGATGCCCTCCAACGCGACTTCGCGCGCGAGCCCGATGGTCATGCTGTCGATCGCGCCCTTGGAGGCGGCGTAGTCGACAAATTCGCCGGGCGAGCCCAGCCTGGCAGCCGCCGAGGACAGATTGACGATCGCGCCGCCCTTGCTGCCGTGCCGTCTCGACATGCGCTTCACCGCTTCGCGGGCGCAGAGGAACGAGCCGACGACATTGATGCGCATCATGCGCTCGACCCGCTCGACGCTCATCTCGTCGACCCGCGCCTTGACGTCGACGATRCCGGCATTGTTGACGAAGGCGTCGAGCCGGCCGAAGGCCCGGTCGACGGCTTCGAACATCGCAATGACATCGGCCTCGCTGCCGACATCGCCCTTGACCGCGAAGGCATCGCCGCCTGCGGCCTTGAGCTCGGCGACCAGCGCATCGGCAGCCGCCTGGTTGGACACGTAGTTGACCACAACGCGGTAGCCGGCCCGGTTTGCCTGCCGGCAGATGGCGGCGCCGATGCCGCGGCTGCCGCCGGTGACCAGCAGTGTCTTGTTGTCCGCGCTCATTCCTGGCAGCCTTTCAGCACGAAGATGTCCCATGGCACTTTGGAGAAGCCGGCGGGACCATAGGCGGCCGACATTTCGAGTGACGGCCCGAGATCGGGGAAGATCAGGCTTTTCGGCGCGTCGGCGCCTTCGGCCGGCAGCAGGCCGACACCGCCCCTCTCGTCGGCGCTGTAGATGACGCCTTCCCAGACCGTGCAGGCGGTAAGCTCCTCGCCGGTGACGTCGCCGGTCGGGCATTTGTACATCAGCGAGCCATGCGGCCGCGCCGCCGATCCCTCGGTCCACATCGCGGTGCCGTCGAGCACGACATTGTTGTCGAGGATCATGCGGAAGGCGTTGGTGATCGTCGCCGAGGGGCCGGCGGGCGTGAAGTCGATCTCGGCGCCGCTCTGCGCCTCGCCATAGACCGCAAGCTGGATCGGGCAGGCGGCCTGGGCATTCGAATTCGCCGCCGCGAGCGCCAGCGATCCGGCCATCAATCCAATCACGGGCGAGACGGCTGTCGTCATCACTTGGCCTGGTCGTCTTCGCGGCCGTCGGCGTTTTCGAGCACGCCGAAATCGGTCATCAGGACCACCGGCTCGCCCGCTGCGTCCAGCCCCCAGAAGGACGGGTAGAATCCGTCGCCCCAGCCACTCCAGAACATCGCGATGTTGACCGGATTGCCGGCGGCCGGATGGTGCATGACGAACCGGTCCTGGTTCGGCGCGAACTCGGCCGCCAGCACATCGTCATAATAGTTCTGTTCGGGCTTGAGCTTGTCCTGCGCGGCCGACATCAGGGCCATCGCCGCCTTGTCCATGAACGAGCCGAGGCCGGCATCGACGGGATAGCCGAAGATCTCGTCGCCGTTCAGCGTCGAGACGTCTTGCCCCGGCAGGACGGCGAGTTCCCAGCGCGCCGGTACGCCGGGACGGAAGCGAAGGAACGCCGCGGCGACCCGGCCCTGCGCCTCCAACAGCGTGACCGGATAGTGYCCGGGCTTGACCTTGCGGGCCAGCGCCGGCCAGTCGTCGGTCGTGATCAGAGGGTCGCAGGCGATGATCTCGCCGGTCGGGAGTTCGAGCTCGCCGATCGGTGTGACGGTGATCTTGCGCTCCGCCAATTGCGCGTCGGAGAGCGCGAAGACGCCGAAATTGCTGCTGGCCGTCGCCGGATCCCAATCGGCGGCGATTGCCGGCGAGGGAACGGCGGCGGAGAGGCCAAGCATGACGATGCTGCGCCGGAAAATTCGCCGCAGGCTATGGCCGAGCTTGAACCCGAACCGCTCCGGCCAGCCGCTCATTGCGGATCCGATCCGATCACAGATCGAGCACCAGCCGCTCGGGATCCTCCAGGCTTTCCTTGACGCGCACGAGGAAGGTCACCGCTTCCTTGCCGTCGACGATGCGGTGGTCGTAGCTGAGCGCCAGATACATCATCGGCCGGATAACGATCTGGCCGCCGACCACCACGGGCCGGTCCTGGATCTTGTGCATGCCGAGAATGCCGGACTGCGGCGCATTAAGGATCGGCGTCGACATCAGTGATCCGTAAACGCCACCGTTGGAAATCGTGAACGTGCCGCCCTGCATGTCCGCCACCGAAAGCTTGCCGTCGCGCGCGGCGAGACCCAGCCGGCCGATCTCCTTCTCGATCTCGGCGATGGACATCTGATCGGCGTCGCGCACCACCGGCACCACCAGGCCCTTGTCGGTGCCGACGGCGACGCYGACATGGGCAAAATTCTTGTAGATGATGTCGGTGCCGTCGATCTCGGCATTGACCGCCGGGATCTCCTTCAGCGCATGCGTCACCGCCTTGGTGAAGAAACCCATGAAGCCGAGCTTCACGCCGTGCTTCTTCTCGAACACGTCCTTGTATTTGGACCTGAGCGCCATCACCGCGCTCATATCCACCTCGTTGAAGGTGGTGAGCATGGCGGCGGTCGACTGGGCCTCCTTCAAGCGGCGGGCGATGGTCTGGCGCAGCTTGGTCATGCGCACGCGCTCCTCGCGCGGCGCATCCTCGGCCGGGGACGGCGCGCGGGCAACGACCGGCGCCAGAGCCGCCTTCGGCGTCTCGGCCGGCTGCGAGGGCGCGCCCCTGGYGATGGCGTCGAGCACATCGCCCTTCAGCACCTGGCCGCGCTTGCCGGACCCGGAGAGCTGTTCGACCGAGAGGTTGTGCTCCGCGATCAGCTTGGCCGCGGCCGGGGCCGGCGGCATGGTGCGGGGCTCGATCGGGCCGGCGTCGCCGGCGACCTTGGCGGTCTCGGCCGCGGCTTGCTTGGTGGTGGACGCGGCGTCCGGGCTCGAAGCCTGCGCCACCGCCTGCGGCTTCGTCGCCGGAGCGGCGGCCGCGCCGCCCGCCGAAATCGAGCCGAGCAACGCGCCGACATTGACCGTCTCGCCTTCCTTGACGGTGATCTCGGCCAGCGTCCCGGCGCCAGCGGCGGGCACCTCCACCGTCACCTTGTCGGTTTCGAGCTCGACCAGCGGCTCGTCGGCGGCGATCGCGTCACCGACCTTCTTGAACCACTTGCCGACGGTCGCCTCGGTGACGGATTCGCCGAGAGTGGGGACGCGGATTTCGGTAGCCATTGTGCCTGTCCGTTTGTCTCTTCTTGAGGTCTGTTTCGTCCGGTCTATTCGCCGAGAGCGTCGTCGAGCAGGGCGGCGAGCTGGCTGAGATGCTTCGACATCAACCCGGTCGCCGGCGAGGCCGAGGCCGGCCGGYCGGTGTAGCGCACCCGCTGATGCTTGGCGTCGATATGCGCCAGCACCCATTCGAGATAGGGATCGATGAACGACCAGGCGCCCATGTTCTTGGGCTCTTCCTGGCACCACACCATCTCGGCGTTGCGGAAACGCGACAGCTCGGTGATCAGCGCCTTGGCCGGGAACGGATAGAGCTGTTCGACGCGCAGCAGGTAGATGTCGTTGATGYCGCGCTTCTCGCGCTCCTCGTAGAGGTCGTAATAGACCTTGCCCGAGCACAGCACGACGCGGBGGATCTTGGAGTCCTTCACCAGTTTGATCGGCTGGTCGGCCAAGWGCTGCGCGTCGTCCCACAAAAGCCGGTGGAACGAGCTTTCGCCCGACATCTCCGACAGCGTCGACACCGCGCGCTTGTGGCGCAGCAGCGACTTCGGCGTCATCAGGATCAGCGGCTTGCGGAAGTCGCGCTTCAGTTGCCGGCGCAGGATATGGAAATAGTTGGCCGGTGTGGTGACGTTGGCGACCTGCATGTTGTCTTCCGCGCAAAGCTGCAGGAAGCGCTCCAGGCGCGCCGACGAGTGCTCCGGCCCCTGGCCCTCATAGCCATGCGGCAACAGGCAGACCAGGCCCGACATTCTGAGCCACTTGCGCTCGCCCGACGAGATGAACTGGTCAAACACCACCTGCGCGCCGTTGGCGAAGTCGCCGAACTGCGCCTCCCAGAGCGTCAGCGCCTTGGGCTCGGCCAGGCTGTAGCCATATTCGAAGCCGAGCACCGCCTCTTCCGACAGCATCGAGTTGATGACCTCGTAGCCGGCCTGCGCCGCCGACAGGTTGTTGAGCGGGATGTAGCGGGTCTCGTCGCGCTGGTCGTAGAGCACCGAATGGCGCTGCGAGAAGGTGCCGCGTTCCGAATCCTGGCCGGAAAGCCGGATCGGGTTGCCGTCGAGCAGGATGGCGCCGAAGRCCAGCGCCTCGGCCGTCGACCAGTCGATGCCTTCGCCCGATTCGATCGCCTGCCGCCGGTTTTCGAGGAAGCGCAGGATGGTCTTGTGCGCCTCGAAATCCTTCGGCACGTCGGTCAGCTTCTTGCCGATCTCCTTCAGCGTGCGCACCGGCACGGCGGTCTTGCCGCGGCGCTGTTCGTCCTGGTTGTCGGCGCTGCGCAGGCCCGACCAGGCGCCGTCCAGCCAGTCGGCCTTGTTCGGCTTGTAGGACTGACCGACTTCAAATTCGGCCTCGAGATGCGCGCGCCAGTCGGCCCGCATCTTGTCGACCTCGGCCTGGGTGACGTGGCCCTCGGCGATCAGCCGGTCGGCATAGATCTGCACCGTCGTCTTATGGGTGCGGATGTTGCGGTACATGATCGGCTGGGTGAAGGCCGGCTCGTCGCCCTCATTGTGGCCGAAGCGGCGGTAGCAGAACATGTCCACCACCACCGGCTTGTGGAACTTCATGCGGAACTCGGTCGCCACCTTGGCGGCATGCACCACCGCTTCCGGGTCATCGCCGTTGACGTGGAAGATCGGCGCCTCGATCATCTTGGCGACATCCGAGGGATAGGGCGACGAGCGCGAGAAGCGCGGATTGGTGGTGAAGCCGATCTGGTTGTTGATGATGAAATGCAGCGTGCCGGCGACGCGATGACCACGCAGGCCGGACAGCCCGAACATCTCCGCGATCACGCCCTGGCCGGCGAACGCCGCGTCGCCGTGGAGCAGGAGCGGCATGACCTTGGCGCGTTCCGACAGCGGAACGATCTCGCCGCGCTCGCGGCCGGCGAGCTGATCCTGCTTGGCGCGCGCCTTGCCCATCACCACGGGGTCGACGATTTCCAGGTGCGAGGGGTTGGCCGTCAGCGACAGATGCACCTTGTTGCCGTCGAATTCGCGGTCCGACGAGGCGCCGAGATGGTACTTCACGTCGCCCGARCCCTCGACGTCGTCGGGCGCGGCCGAGCCGCCCTTGAACTCGTGGAAGATGGCGCGGTGCGGCTTGGCCATCACCTGGGAAAGCACGTTGAGGYGGCCGCGATGGGCCATGCCGAGCACGACCTCCTTCAGGCCGAGCTGACCGCCGCGCTTGACGATCTGCTCCAGCGCCGGGATCAGCGCTTCGCCGCCGTCGAGGCCGAAGCGCTTGGTGCCCTTGTACTTGACGTCGATATATTGCTCGAAACCCTCGGCCTCGATCAGTTTCGACAGGATCGCCTTCTTGCCGGCGGCGGTGAAGGTGATCTCCTTGTCGGCGCCTTCGATGCGCGCCTGGATCCAGGCCTTCTCTTCCGGGTCGGAGATATGCATGAATTCGACGCCGAGCGTCGAGCAATAAGTGCGGGTCAGGATGTCCAGCATCTGYCGAACGGTGCCGAATTCGAGGCCGAGCACATTGTCGAGGAAGATCGGCCGGTCGTAATCGGCTTCGGTGAAACCGTAATTCTCCGGCGACAGCTCGTTATAGTCCTCGAGTGGCTTGGCGATGCCGAGCGGATCGAGATTGGCGTGCAGATGGCCGCGCATGCGGTAGGCGCGGATCATCATGATGGCGCGCACGGAATCGCGCGTCGCCTGGTGCACGTCGGCGTCGGAAAGGGCCGCGCCATTGACGACCGCCTTTTCCTTGACCTTCTTTTCGATCGCCTTCTCGACCAGGCCCCAATTGCCGTCGAGCGCCGAGACCAGCTCGCCATTGGCCGTGAGCGGCCAGGAGGGCTTGGCCCAGGAGGCGCCCTTGGCGTTCTTGCGGACGTCGCCCGCGTCGTCCTTCAGCGCGGCGAAGAAATCCTGCCACTCCGGGTCGACCGAGGCCGGATTATCCTCATAGGCGGCATAGAGCGCGTCGATATAATCGGCATTGCCGCCATAAAGGAATGAGGTGAGCGAGAATTGGTCGTTGGCCTGATCTTGTCTTGCCATTTTCGTCTGCGGAGCCTGGCTCCGTCTCCTTTTTAGGGAATAGTGAGTAGGCAGTAGTGAGTAGGACGATGGAATTCCCGCTCAGCTGCTACTCGCCCGTTCGTCCCTTTTCACTACTACTGCCTACTCACTACTGCCTTAACCCTTGATCGCCTCGACCAGCGTCGTGCCGAGCCGCGCCGGCGACGGCGAGACCTTGATGCTGGCCGATTCCATCGCCGCGATCTTGTCTTCCGCGCCRCCCTTGCCGCCCGAGATCACCGCGCCCGCATGGCCCATGGTGCGGCCGGCCGGCGCCGTGCGCCCGGCGATGAAGCCCGCCATCGGTTTCTTGCGGCCGCGCTTGGCTTCGTCCTTGAGGAACTGCGCGGCGTCTTCCTCGGCCGAGCCGCCGATCTCGCCGATCATGATGATCGACTTGGTCTCGTCGTCGGCGAGAAACATCTCCAGCACATCGATGAATTCGGTGCCCTTGACCGGGTCGCCGCCGATGCCGACCGCCGTGGTCTGGCCGAGGCCGACATTGGTGGTCTGGAAGACTGCCTCATAGGTAAGTGTTCCCGAGCGCGAAACAACGCCCACCGAGCCCTTGCGGAAGATGTTGCCGGGCATGATGCCGATCTTGCATTCGTCGGGCGTCAGCACGCCCGGGYAGTTCGGGCCGATGAGCCGCGAGGTCGAGCGGTCGAGCCGCGCCTTGACCTTGACCATGTCCATCACCGGGATGCCTTCGGTGATGCAGACGATCAGCGGGATCTCGGCCTCGATCGCCTCGAGGATGGCCTCGCCGGCGCCCGCCGGCGGCACGTAGATGACCGAGGCGTTGGCGCCGGTCTTTGCCTTGCCCTCGGCCACGGTGGCGAAGATCGGCAGGGTCTCGCCCTTCGAACCGGTCCAGGTCTCGCCGCCCTTCTTCGGGTGGATGCCGCCCACCATCTTGGTGCCGTGATAGGCCAGCGCCTGCTCGGTGTGGAACGTGCCGGTCTTGCCGGTCAGGCCTTGGACCAGCACCTTGGTGTTCTTGTCGACGAGAATGGACATGCGGGGAGCTATCCTTTGGATTATGGAGGCCTACGTGCCGGCCTTATTCGGAACGGGGTTGCAGTCGGTTGATTCCAAGTTCGTCCCGCCAGTTCGGCGAAGTTTGCTGACGGGCCTGTTCGCCGAGGGTGATCGGTCCATCCCGATAGATGCCTCGAYGGGTGTGCCTGCCCTGCGATTCGGGAAAATCGATGTCGAGCCAGTCCTGGACATAAGCCTTGGCCAGTTCTTCGATGGGAACGCCGCGCCAGTTCGCACACGCGGCCAGCATGTCCATCGTTTCCCGATCAAATGTCATTTGGACTGTTTGGTTGTCACTCATGACGCCCGTCCCCCCTATAGCCGCTTCAGCTCGCTGACGGTCAGTTCACTTTTCGCGTTGCCGGTGTTGAGCGTCGTCGCCGGCTCGAACATCAGCACCACCGGCTCCTTCGTCAGCGACCGCGGCCGGTGCTCGACGCCGCGCGGCACGACGATGAAGTCGCCCTCGCCGAGCTCGACCGGCCCGTCGCGGAAATCGATGGCGATCCTGCCGCGCAACACCAGGAAAGCCTCGTCCTCATGGTCATGCGCATGCCAGTCGAAGACCTCGCCGAACTTGGCGACCTTGGCTTGGGCATCGTTGACGTCGCCGGCGATATGCGGATCGAAGACCTTGGCGATCTTTTGATCCGCAGCCTCGACCAGGTTTATCTTGCGCGGAGGCATCCGCTCAGCCCTTCACCGCCTTGACGATCTTCTTGGCCGCGTCGTCGAGGTCGTCGGCCGAGACGACGTTGAGGCCGCTGTCGTTGATGATCTTCTTGCCGAGCTCGGCATTGGTGCCTTCGAGGCGCACCACCAGCGGCACCTTCAGGCCGACTTCCTTGACCGCGGCGATCACGCCCTCGGCGATGACGTCGCATTTCATGATGCCGCCGAAGATGTTGATCAGGATGCCTTCGACCGCCGGATCCTTGGTGATGATCTTGAATGCCGCCGTGACCTTTTCCTTGGAGGCGCCGCCGCCGACGTCGAGGAAGTTAGCCGGCTCGGCGCCATAGAGCTTGATGATATCCATCGTCGCCATGGCAAGGCCGGCGCCGTTGACCATRCAGCCGATATTGCCGTCGAGCGCGACATAGGCAAGGTCGTATTTCGACGCCTCGATCTCCTTCTCGTCCTCTTCGGTGGTGTCGCGCAATTCCGTCACGTCCGGATGGCGGAACAGCGCGTTGTTGTCGAACGACACTTTCGCGTCGAGCACGCGCAGATGCCCGTCCTTCATGACGATCAGCGGATTGACCTCGAGCAGGCTCATGTCCTTCTCGACGAAGGCTTTGTAGAGCGTCGGGAAGAGCGAGGCGCCGTCCTTGGCCGCATCGCCGTCGAGCTTCAGCGCAGCGTTGAGCGTCTTCACGTCGTCCGCCGTCACGCCCTTTTCCGGATCGATGGCGACGGTGACGATCTTTTCGGGCGTATCATGCGCGACCGTCTCGATGTCCATRCCGCCCTCGGTGGAAACGACGAAGGCGATGCGGCYGACCGAGCGGTCGACCAGGATCGACAGATAGAGCTCGCGGGCGATGTCGGCGCCGYCCTCGATATAGAGGCGGTTGACCTGCTTGCCGGCGGGGCCCGTCTGCTTGGTCACCAGCGTGTGGCCGAGCATCTCGTTGGCGTTGGCGACGACTTCCGCCGCCGATTTCGCCAGCCGCACGCCGCCCTTGGCGTCCGGGCCGAGCTCCTTGAACTTGCCCTTGCCGCGGCCGCCGGCATGAATCTGGCTCTTCACCACATAGAGCGGGCCGGGCAGCGCTGCTGCCGCGGCTTCCGCCTCGCTGGCCTTGAACACCGGAACGCCGCTTGCGACCGGCGCGCCGAACGTCTTCAGCAGCGCCTTGGCCTGATACTCATGGATGTTCATGCGCTTTATCTCCGGGTAGGACGATTACTTGCCGGCGAGATGCGGGGCGATCTTGGTGCAGGCCTCGGTCAGGCCCTGGACGGCCGCAACCGAATTGTCGAACATCTTCTGCTCGGCCTTGGTCAGGTCGATCTCGATGACGCGCTCGACGCCACCGGCGCCGATCACCACCGGAACGCCGACATAGGTGTTCTTCACGCCATACTGGCCCGACAGATGCGCCGCGCAAGGCAGCACGCGCTTCTTGTCCTTGAGGTAGGATTCCGCCATGGCGATCGCGGATGCCGCGGGCGCGTAGTAGGCCGAGCCGGTCTTGAGCAGGCCGACGATCTCGGCGCCGCCGTCGYGAGTGYGCTGCACGATCTGGTCGAGCTTCTCCTTGGAAGTCCAGYCCATCTTGACGAGGTCGGGAAGCGGGATGCCCGACACCGTCGAATAGCGGATCATCGGCACCATCGAGTCGCCGTGGCCGCCGAGCACGAAAGCGGTGACGTCCTCGACCGAGACCTTGAACTCCTCGGCCAGGAAGTAGCGGAAGCGGGCGCTGTCGAGCACGCCGGCCATGCCCACGACATGGCTGGTCGGCAGGCCGGAGAACTTCTGCAGCGCCCAGACCATGGCGTCGAGCGGGTTGGTGATGCAGACGACGAAGGCCTTCGGCGCGTATTTCTTCAGGCCGGCGCCGACCTGTTCCATGACCTTAAGGTTGATGCCGAGAAGGTCGTCGCGGCTCATGCCCGGCTTGCGCGGCACGCCGGCGGTGACGATGCACACATCTGCGCCCTCGATGCCGGMATAGTCGTTGACGCCGGTCAGCCGGGAGTCGAAGCCATCGACGGGGGAAGACTGYGCGATGTCGAGGCCCTTGCCCTGCGGAATGCCCTCGGCGATATCGAACAGCACCACGTCGCCGAGATCCTTGAGGCCGATCATATGGGCGAGCGTGCCGCCGATCATGCCCGAGCCGATGAGCGCTATCTTATTGCGTGCCATGTGAGGATGTTTTCCCTTGTCTATGACGAGACGGTGACGTGGCCAGAGAGGCCGAAAGGATGCGAGCAACCGCGAGAATTAGCCGCACCGAATAGCTCCGGCCAAAGAAAAATTCAAACGATTATTTCGGACCCAGTGTTTTCAATCGGTTAGATGCTTCGGGAATTACGTAAACGTCAAAATTCGTGAGCCGACTGAGGAGAATTTACACAATGAACGTCGAAATCAGAAGGCTTCATCCCGGCGATGACGCTGTTGTGATGCGAGTGGCCGACGCGGTATTCGATGAACCGGTACGGCCGGACCGCCTCGCGGCCTATCTCAACGCGCCCGGCCATTTCATGATCGTTGCGATAATTGACGAAATCGTGGTCGGCCAGTGTGCCGCCGTCGTCCACCGTCATCCGGACAAAGTGAGCGAGCTCTATATCGACGAGGTCGGCGTGGCGCCGCCCTTCCAGCGGAAGGGCATCGCGAGAAAGATGCTCGACGCCATGTTCGAGATCGGGCGCGAACATGGCTGCGAAGAAGCCTGGGTCGGGACCGAGCCGGATAACGAGCCGGCGCGGGCGCTTTATGAAACGCGGAAGGAGCCGCACGGGAAGGCGGAGGATTTCGWGATGTATGTGTATCAGCTGTGAGATTAGCCGAAGACCCCTCCGCCTCGTCATTCTAGGGCGGAGCAAGGAGTGAAGCGACGCGCGCAGACCCTAGAATCGATGCCGTGACGCTAAAGCTTTGGAACGGTTCAGAATTCTGCTCCAGCGCGTTCCATGTTCGGACGTCACGGAATGGATCCTCGGGTCAAGCCCGAGGATGACGAAGGCGAGGAGGCTATCCCTGCGCCTGCCGCGCCTCCGCCACCGGCGCGGCCTGCCGCCGCTCCGCCCAGCCTTCCAGCCAGTCGCGGCTCTGCATCTCGACCAGGCGCGATGCGGTGCGCTCGAATTCGAACACTTCCGTGCCGCGCTTCGCCGTATAGAGCTCTTGCGGAGGCGCCGCGGCGCTCATCACCAGYCGCATGCGGTGGTCATAGAGCGTGTCGATCAAAAGGATGAAGCGCTTGGCCTCGTTGCGCTTGCCTTCGCCCAGCACCGGCACATGGTCGACGAAGACGGTCGAGAAACGGTCGGCGAGCGCCAGATAGTCGCGCGCGCCAAGCGGCTTTTCGCACAGGTCGGCGAAGGAAAAGCGCGCCGCGTCGCCGGCGGCGCGCGGCACGACGAGCTGGCGGCCTTTCAGCGTCAGCGTCACCGCTTCGGTCGGCTTGCCATGCGTCATCGCCTTCCAGGCCTCGTCCAGCGCGCGCTCGGCCGAAGCATCGTCCGGCGTGACATAGACCGRCTGCCGGTTGAGTTTTTCCTGCCGGTAGTCCTTGTCGGCGTCGAGCGTCATCACGGCCGCATTGCGCTCGAGCAGCGAGATGAACGGCAGGAAGAGCTGGCGGTTCAACCCGTCGCGGTAAAGGTTCTCCGGCGCCACGTTGGAGGTGGCGACCAGCACCACGCCGTTGGCGAACAGCGCCGAGAACAGGCGCGACAGGATCATCGCGTCGGCGATGTCGGTGACGGAAAACTCATCGAAGCACAGCACCCAGGCCTGGTCGGCCAGCGCCCGCGCCACCGGCGGGATCGGATCGTCTTCCTTGACCGTGCCTTCCTTGCGCGCCTGCCGGTGCTTCTGGATGCGGTCCTGCACATCGGCCATGAAGTCGTTGAAATGCACGCGGCGCTTGCGCCGGACCGGCAACAGCTCGAAGAACATGTCCATCAGCATGGTCTTGCCGCGGCCGACGCCGCCATGGATGTAGAGGCCCTTGACCGGCTCGCGCGGCTGCCGCTTGGCCGCGAACAGCCAGCCCAGCGCGCTCGATTTATGCGCCAGCCTTTTGGCCGAGATCTCGTCGATCAGCCGGTCGAGCGCGGCGACGATGCGCTCCTGCGCCGGATCGCGCTCGACCGCGCCGCTTTCAACCAGATGGTCGTAGCGCTGCTTGACGGTCGCATGGGTCTGGAGGCCGTCGCGCAAATGCATGGGTTCACGTCATTACTTTGAGCAGAATGCCCTGAGAAGGCGCCGGGCTATGTTGAGATTCAGGTCAGGCCGAGCCGAGAACGGTGGGTTCCAAGAACCGGAGCGGAGCGTACCTGAAGTACGTGAGCACCGGAAGCGCAGGAAGCCGTCATTCGCAGGCCGGCCTCACCTGAATATCGGCATAGCCTACCTTGTAAGCGAGATAGGCTGCCCATTGGAAGTCTGGCCGTCGAACTTTTCGCCGCCCGACGAATAGAGCCTGGCGAGCGTCCCACCATTTTCGTCGTAGAGCGTCAGCTGCTTGCCGGCGACGTTCCACGACTTGATGCCGTCGATCGGCGCCGGGCAGTGCAGCGGACCGGCGCGGTAGCCGGCGCCGAACTTGGTCTGCGGCGTCRCCACCTTGCAGCTTTGCCCGGAGACATTGACGTTCCACACGCCGGCGACGCTGGCCGCGGTGAGATCGGTGGCGCCGGCGGGCGCCGTACCGTCCGGCGGCAGCGAAGCGACCTGGGTGTTCTTCGGCGCAGTCGGGAATTGCGAAGGATCGGTGGTACCGGGGGAAGCCGGCGGCGGCAGCTGGTTCTGCGTTACCGTGCCGGACGGCGCCGGCGTCAGCGGCGCCGGCTGCTGGTCGTCCATCGACGAGAAGCGCGAGGTAGAGCAGCCGCTCGCAACCAGCGCGGCCAGCGATACGGCCACGAGGCCGCTCCGCGAAAAGAGGGGGGGCCGCGAAAAGGGGCGGGTCATCGAAAAATTCATCAAAACCTCCGTCGGATCCGGCCGGGGGGAGCCATCCGCGTAATCTTCGCTTCACCAAGACGGCGAAGGTGGCAGAATTTCAACCCGATATGGTTAAAATAGGGTTTTCGAACCAGCTGTTGCAAATTTATCGCAACAAGCGAACAGCGCCGGGACACCGCTGGCGGCGGCCACATAAACCGTTGAAATGGCAGCGTTAAATCCGCGCGCTGGGCACGAACACGTAGCCGTCCGGACCGACGACGTAGCATTCGCGAAGGCCATGCGGCTTATCGGCCGAGCCGGCCAGCACAATGTGGCCAAGCGCCGCCGCCTTTTTCTCGACCGCATCCGGATCGGCGCCGTAAAGGCGTAGCTCTATGCCGGCGCCGCGTGTGTCGGCGCCAGAAGTGACGCCGGTCATCGGATTGTCGAGATAGCTATGATCGGCATGCAGCATGAAGATCGAGCCCAACAGCTCGACCGCCGCGAAATCCTCATCGGCATAGATGATGCGGGCCCCGAGCACCTCGCGGCAGAAAGCCTCCATTGCCGCCATATCGGTGACCAACAGGTTGACGCCCACCCCATGCGGCAGCGAGCGGCCGAAATCCTCGGCCTTCATCCACGGTGTCTTGGTCCGCTTCATCGCCATGACGATCACCCTCTCTCCCGATCCTAATTGAACCGGTCTCCGCCCGTTGGCATTCGCCAGCAAAATGCTTGCGCCAGGCGAGCGCGTCCTTATCTCAGGAAAGATCGAGCCGGCGGGAGAGTGAATGGCCGAGAGAAGAAGAACCGCCAACCGCTACTACCACGGCCCGCCCAGCGATCATTTCGACGGCGCCTTGTTCTTCAACCCCGGCGGCAAGCCGCCCGGGCGCTTCAGCGATCTGCTCAGATGGCAATTCAGCGGCAAGCGGCCGAAATGGCCGGCTGCCTTTCCGAGCCCCCATCCGCCGGCAAAGYCGCATGGGCGGCTGGATGGCGGCGCGCTTCGGCTCACCATGGTCGGCCATGCCTCGCTTCTCATCCAGACCGCAGGGCTGAACATCCTGACCGATCCAGTCTGGTCGGAGCGCGCCTCGCCCTTCGCCTTTGCCGGCCCGAGAAGGGTCAATCCGCCAGGAATCGCCTTTGCCGACCTGCCGCCGATCGACCTGGTCCTGGTCAGCCACAATCACTACGACCATCTCGACCTCGCCACGCTGAAGCGGCTGAAGGAGAGACACGACCCGCTGGTGCTCACGCCGCTCGGCAACGACGCCATCGTCGGCCGCGCGGTGCCCGGCATGCGGCTTAGCGCGCATGATTGGGGCGATCGGATCGACATCGGCGCGGCGGCCATCCATGTCGAGCCGGCGCATCACTGGTCGGCGCGGGGCGGGCGCGACCGCCGCATGGCGCTATGGGCCGGCTTCGTCATCGAGACAGGGGGCGGCAACATCTATTTTGCCGGCGACACCGGCTTCCACGACGGCATCAACTACCGGCTGATGGGAGAAAAGCATGGCGGCTTCCGCCTCGCCATCCTGCCCATCGGCGCCTATGAGCCGCGCTGGTTCATGGCGCCGCAGCACCAGAACCCGGAGGAGGCCGTAGAGGGCATGAAGCTCTGCAACGCTGCTCACGCCGCTGGCTGCCATTGGGGCACCTTCCATCTCACCGACGAGCCGGTCGAGGAGCCGGCGCAAAAACTGGCCGAGGCTCTAGAGGCGCAAAGTCTGCCGCCAGAGCGCTTCCGCGCCATGCGACCGGGCGAAGTGTGGGACGTACCGCCCATCTGACAAAGGAACCCAAACCGGCCAAACGCGTTGATCCGCCGACGCAATTTCGCCGGAGCTTCCCATGATCAAGTGGATCATCATCCTTCTCATCATTGCCGCCGCCGCGAGCCTGCTCGGCATGCCGGCTTTGGCCGGAGCGGCCGCTACCGGCGCACGCATCCTCATCGGCATCGTCCTGATCATCTTCCTGCTGATCGTGCTCGGCGTCTTCGCCGTCACATAAGACTCGGGCTGGACTGGTAATTCCGGGCCGTTTCAGCCATATAGCGGCCAAATGGAACTGGAATGACCGGTTAGATGGCAGGCCCCGCCCCCTTCGCCAAGATGAACGGCATCGGCAACGAGATCATCGTTGCCGACATGCGCGGCCGTGCCGACAAGGTGACGGCGGAAGCGGCGATCGCCCTCAACGCCGACGCCGCGACCAAGTTCGACCAGATCATGGCGATCCATGACGCGCGTACGCCGGGCACTGCCTATTACATCGACATCCTGAATTCCGACGGCACCGGCGCGCAGGCCTGCGGCAACGGCATGCGCTGCGTCGTGCAGGCTTTAGCCGCCGAGACTGGCCTCAAGACCTTCACCTTCGAGACCCGCGCCGGCATCCTCAATGCTCAGGAGCACGCCGACGGCTCGATCTCGGTCGACATGGGCAAGCCGCGCTTTGGCTGGCAGGAGATCCCGCTCGCCGAGGAGTTCCGCGACACCCGCATGATCGAGCTGCAGATCGGCCCAATCGACGCGCCCGTGCTGCATTCGCCTTCGGTCGTCTCGATGGGCAACCCGCACGCCATCTTCTGGGTCGACCGCGACGTCTGGTCCTATGAACTCGAGCGCTTCGGTCCGYTGCTCGAGAACCATCCGATCTTCCCCGAGCGCGCCAACATCACCATTGCCCAGGTGACGTCGCCCGAGACCATGATCATCCGCACCTGGGAGCGGGGCGCCGGTCTCACCAAGGCCTGYGGCTCGGCCGCATGTGCCGCCGTGGTGGCGGCCGCCCGCACCAAGCGCACCGGCCGCAGCGTCTCGCTGCTGACGCCCGGCGGCGGGGAACTCAATGTCGAATGGCGCGACGACGACCACGTGATCCTGACCGGTGCCGCCGAATGGGAGTTTTCCGGCAGCTTCGATCCCTCGACCGGCGCCTGGGTCCGCGACACCGAAAGCGCCGCCTGATGTCCGCCCCTGAAAAAGGCGCGGCCCAGGCCCCCGCCGGCAAGGGCATCGACGTCGTCACCTTCGGCTGCCGCCTCAACACCTATGAGTCGGAGGTGATGCGCCGCGAGGCCGAGAGCGCCGGCCTCGGCGCGCTGCAAGGCGGCGCCGTCATCTTCAACACTTGCGCCGTCACGGCAGAAGCGGTGCGCCAGGCCAAGCAGGCGATCCGCAAGGCGCGCCGCGAGAACCCTGAAGCCCGCATCATCGTCACCGGCTGCGCGGCGCAGACCGAGCCGCAGAATTTCGCCGCCATGGACGAGGTCGACCTCGTGCTCGGCAATGAGGAGAAGCTCAAGGCGAACTCCTATCGCGCTTTGCCCGACTTCGGCGTCAACGACACCGAGAAGGCGCGCGTCAACGACATCTTTTCGGTGCGCGAGACGGCAAGCCACATGGTCGACGCCATCGAGGGCCGGGCGCGCGCCTTCGTGCAGGTGCAGAATGGCTGCGACCACCGCTGCACCTTCTGCATCATCCCCTATGGCCGCGGCAATTCGCGCTCGGTGCCGATGGGCGCCGTGGTCGAGCAGGTCAAGCGTCTCGCCGGCAACGGCTATGCCGAGATCGTGCTGACCGGCGTCGACATGACCAGCTTCGGCGCCGACCTGCCGGGCAGCCCGAAGCTCGGCAAGCTGGTGAAGACCATCCTGCGCCAGGTGCCGGATGTTAAGCGGCTGCGGCTGTCATCGATCGATTCCGTCGAGGCCGACGACGACCTGCTTGACGCCATCGCCACCGAGCCCAGGCTGATGCCGCATCTGCATCTGTCGCTGCAGTCGGGCGACGACATGATCCTGAAGCGCATGAAGCGCCGCCACAGCAGAGACCAGTCGATCCGCTTCTGCGAGGATGTGCGCAAGCTGCGTCCCGGCGTCGTCTTCGGCGCCGATATCATCGCCGGATTCCCGACCGAGACCGAGGCGATGTTCGAGAATTCGGAGAAGATCGTCGAGGAATGCGGCTTGACGCACCTGCACGTCTTCCCGTTCTCGCCTCGCGAAGGCACGCCCGCCGCGCGCATGCCGCAGGTCCGCCGAGAGGTGGTGAAGGCGCGCGCCGCAAGGCTGCGCGCCGCCGGCGAGGCCGCCTATCGCCGTCATTTGTCATCGCTTGCCGGCACGCGGCAGTCGATCTTGATCGAGCGCGACGGGCTCGGCCGCACCGAAGGCTTCACGCTGGCGGCGATCGACACCGGCGCGCCCGGCGAGATCGTCGAGGCCATCATCACCGGCCATGACGGCGCCCGGCTGATTGCGGCGCCCTTGGCCGCGCAAGCCGCCTGAGAAACTGCGAGACGCATGGCTGGTTTTTTCAAGAAGATATTTTCGTTCGGCAAGAAAGAGGTCGTCGAGGAGCGCGTCGACGAAACGGCCCCRCTGCCGCCGATCAAATGGGATCAGCTCGACGCACTGAAGCCGGAGGCCGATCAGGCCGCGCCTCAACCGACCCCCGAAGAGCCTGCGCCTCAACCTGCCCCTGAAGAGCCRCAACCCGAGCCTGCTCCGACCGTTCCACCGACGCCTGAGCCGACCGTTCCGCCTGAGCCGGAACCGCTGCCCGGCCCCAAGCCGGAAGAGGAACCGCAACCGGCTCCGGAGACGCCCGAACCGCCCTCACCGGAAGAAGTGCCGGTACCCCCGGCAGAGCCCGAGCCCACCCCAGGCCCGGCGCCCGAACCCACACCGCAGGAGGTGCCCGTACCTGCGCCGGCTCAGCCGGATATCGAGCCTTCGCGTCCGGAACCGCAACCTGAGCCGACGCCGGTCGAGGTGCCGACGCCGCCCAGCGAGATTCCGGCCGAGACGCCTGCGCGCGAAATCCCGCCTGCGGAAGCCTTGCCTCCCCTTCGCCAGCCTGCGCCCGTCGAGCCGCAGCCGATCCATGCCGAGATCGCGCCAGAGCCTGAAGCCGCGCCGACGCCCCACCCTCCGCTCGATGGGGAGCGCCGCCACGACGTGGCGGGGCGGGGTGACGGCGCCGAGGTAGAGCCGGCGCTCGTTCCAACATTACAACCCGCTCCCGAGCCAAAACCCGCCGCCGGCAAGGTGAYGGTCTCGAAAAAGGTCGAACAGAAGGCCGAGCCGGTGAAAGCGCCGGAGCCGGCGCCGCGGCGTTCCTGGTTCCAGCGCATGCGCGAAGGGCTGGCCCGCTCGTCGCGCGAGCTCACCGGCAACATTGCCGGCGTCTTCACCAAGCGAAAGCTGGACGAGGACACGCTGCAGGATCTGGAGGACGTGCTGATCCGCGCCGATCTTGGCGTGGAGACGGCGCTCCGCGTCACCGACTCGCTCGCTTCCAGCCGTTATGGCCGCGACGTCTCCGATTCCGAGGTCCGCGCCGTGATGGCGGCGGAAGTGGAGAAGGTGCTGACCCCGGTCGCGAAACCGCTGGAGCTCGACCTCAGCCACAAGCCGCATGTCATCCTGGTCGTCGGTGTCAACGGCACCGGCAAGACGACCACCATCGGCAAGCTCGCCGCCAAGCTGACCGACGGCGGCCTCAAGGTGATGTTGGCCGCCGGCGACACCTTCCGCGCCGCCGCGATCGAGCAACTGAAGATCTGGGGCGAGCGCACGAAATCGCCCGTCATCGCCACCAAGCTCGGCGCCGATGCGGCGGGCCTTGCCTATGACGCCTTCGAAAAGGCGAAGGAGGCCGGCTCCGACGTGCTGATCATCGATACGGCCGGGCGCCTGCAGAACAAGACCGAGCTTATGGCCGAGYTGGAAAAGATCGTGCGCGTGCTGGGCAAGCTCGATCCGGAAGCGCCGCACACGGTGCTGCAGACGGTCGACGCCACCACCGGCCAGAATGCGCTGAACCAGGTGGAGATCTTCCGCAACGTCGCCGGCGTCAACGGACTGGTGATGACCAAGCTGGACGGCACGGCGCGCGGCGGTATTCTGGTGGCGATCGCCGCCAAGCACAGGTTGCCGGTCTATTTCATCGGCGTCGGCGAGCAGGTCGACGACCTCGAACCATTTTCCGCCAGCGAATTCGCCCGGGCGATCGCCGGCGTGGCTTGAACAAGGGCGTGATCTTGGAAGGCCGCCTGCTTTTCGGCCAGATCATGCGCAAGAAGGACTTTTATGAACATCCTCGAACGCGACCCGTCCGATCCACGCCGCAAGCCGATGAATCCCGGCCTGAAGTTCCTGCTCGAGCTGGGACCGGGCCTGGTGTTCTTCTTCACCACCATTCGTGGCGAGTGRCTGGCCGAGAAATTTCCCATCCTCACCCATCTTGGCGAGCCGATCCTGATCGCCACCGCCTTCTTCATGGTCGCGACCGCACTTTCGCTGAGCGCCTCCTGGGCGCTGACGCGCAGCCTGCCGCTRATGCCGCTGGTCTCGGCCATCGTCGTCTTCGTCTTCGGCGCGCTGGCGCTTTACCTGCAGGACAAGACCTTCGCCTTCATGAAGCCGACCATCATCAACTCGCTGTTCGGCGTCACGCTTCTCGGCGGGCTACTGTTCGGCCGGTCGCTGCTCGGCTACGTCTTCGATTCCGCCTTCCAGCTCGATGCCGAGGGCTGGCGCAAGCTGACCTTCCGCTGGGGCCTGTTCTTCCTGTTCCTGGCCGTGCTCAACGAGGTGGTGTGGCGCAACTTTTCCGAGGCGACCTGGCTTTATTTCAAGGTCTGGGGCACGATCCCGATCACCTTGCTGTTCACCTTCAGCCAGATGCCGCTGATCATGCGCCACTCGCTGGAGGAGAAAGCCAAGGAAGAGAAGGCGGGGAATTAAGCGCAGGACGGGGGGCGGTATGGAATTCCTGACCACGCATGCCGAGCTGAGGACGATCTACAAGACGCCCCGGCCGACCGACGGCTCCATCCGCAAGGAACTGAAAGCCCTCGACGGCCATTGCCGTTCCTTCATCGGCAAGAGCCCCTTCGTGCTGATTGGTTCCTCCGACGGCGCCGGCAATGCCGACGTGACGCCCAAGGGCGACAAGCCCGGCTTCACCGCCATCCTCGATAACTCGACCATCGCCATTCCCGACCGGCCCGGCAACAACCGGCTGGACACGCTGGAAAACATCATCCGCAACCCGTCGGTCGGGCTGCTCTTCCTCATCCCCGGCATGAACGAGACGCTGCGCGTCAATGGCGACGCCCGCATCACCGTCGATCCCGCCTTGCGCGAACGCCTGGCCGTCGACGGCAAGGAGCCGCAGAGCGTGATCGTGGTGACGGTCAAGGCCGCCTATATGCATTGCGCCAAGGCCTTCATGCGCTCCGACCTCTGGAAGCCGGAGACCTGGTACGATCGCGCCACGCTGCCGACGCTCGGCCAGATCATCCGCGACCAGCTGGCGCTGAGCGAAAGTGCCGGTGAGATCGATCGCGAGTTGGACGACGATTACCGCCAGACCATGTGGTAGGCTTTCCGGACGACTCACTCCTCGTCCGGTTCTCCCTTGATCGACATCATCGCCATATCGGGCAGCCTGCGCGCCGCCTCGACCAATTCGGCCCTCGTTGCCGCCTTGGCCGCCAACGCGCCCGCGGACTGCCATGTCCAGGTCTATGACGGCCTCGGCCGGCTGCCGATCTTCAACCCCGACGATGAGGGCGACCGCACGCCGCCCGAGGCGGCACGCCTGATCGAGATGATCACCCGCGCCGACGGCGTCATCGTCTCGTGCCCGGAATATGCGCATGGCGTGCCCGGCGGCATGAAGAACGCGCTCGACTGGCTGGTCTCGCGCGACGCCGCCGTCGGCAAGCCGGCGATGCTGGTGCATGCCTCGCCGCGCTCGCTCTATGCGCGGGCCGCCTTGGCCGAGATCATGCGGACGATGTCGTTCGCGATGTATGAGGGGGCGCTGGAGATCGCGCTGCTGGGCAAGAAGCCGGCGGAGATGGAGATGATCCTGGCGGAGGGTTCGAACCGCCAGGCGATGTGTGAGGYGGTGCAGGGATTCGTGGGGTTTATTCGATCACAGTAAGCGCTGACCTGCTTCGCTTGCGATCCTTCGCGCCCCCCTCTGCCCTGCCGGGCATCTCCCCCACAACGGGGGAGATTGGCAGTTTCGGCGCCGGCACGCTCCTGCAACGTCGACGATTGGCGAAAGCCGAGGCGACATCTAATCTCCCCCCTTGTGGGGGAGATGTCCGGCAGACAGAGGGGCCGCTGTCCCGCCGACCCCTCGCAACTTTTAGGCCCTGGAAGAGCCTTTACCCCTTTCGCAGCGTCTCGACATCGGTCTTGCCGACATACCAGTCGCGGGCGTTGACCTCCTCGAACACCACCCAGACATCGTTGTTGCTGAGCCCGGTGGCGTCCATGATGGCCGCGGTCACCTTCTTGGCGATGTCAGCCTTCTTGCCGGCCGGATCGGCGGCGATCACTTCCTTGACGATGCGGATGTTGACGAATGRCATTTTTGCTCCCTCCCCTTCGGTTGCTTGCACGGCCGAGACTGTTTCGAAATTCGCTCCGGCGAGTCATATGGTGGTGGTTTCGAGAACCGGAGCGGAGCGGACTTTTAGGTCCGTGAGCCTGCGCATGACCCCGAAATCGAAATCGATTTCGGAAAGGATCATGCGCCAAGTAAAATTCCTGCAGCGTCCTTTGCGCGTCCAAGAGGACGCGCGGCGCTGCAGTAGCGCAGAAACCGCCGGCAGATGGCCGCCGGAGTAGAATTTCCAAACAGTCTCGCTCAATAGGTCTTGGCCCCATTCACCATCAGCCGCACCATGTAGAGCGAGGTGGTGCCGGCGATGTAGAGACAGTTGAGCTTGTTGCCGCCGAACACGCAGTTGGCGGTCACCTCAGGCACCTTGACCTTGCCGATCAGCGTGCCGTCCGGGTCGTAGCAGTGGATGCCGTCGGCAGCGCTTGTCCAGATGCGGCCGTCCGAATCGAGTCTGAATCCGTCGAACAGGCCGGCGGTGCAGTCGGCGAACACCTTGCCGCCCGAAACCTTCTTGCCGTGCTTGCCGACGTTGAAGACCCGCATATGCGCCGGGTTCTTCTCGCCATGCGTGCGGCCGGTGTCGACGACATAGAGCAGGCTTTCGTCGAGCGAGAAGGCGAGCCCGTTCGGCCGCACCATGTCGGTGATGACGGCCTCGACATCGCCCGTCTCCGGATCGACGCGATAGACGTTGCAGGCGCCGATCTCGCTTTCGGCCTTGTCGCCCTCATAGTCGGTATCGATGCCGTAGCTCGGATCGGTGAACCAGATTGAGCCGTCGGAGCGCACCACCACGTCGTTAGGCGAGTTCAGCCGCTTGCCCTTCCACTTCTCGGCGATGGTGGTGATCGAGCCGTCGAACTCGGTGCGGCTGACGCGGCGGCCGGAATGCTCGCAGGTCACCAGCCGGCCCTGACGGTCGACCGTGTTGCCGTTGGAATTGCCGGACGGCTGGCGGAACACGCTGACGCTGCCGTCGGTCTCGTCATAGCGCAGCATGCGGTTGTTCGGAATGTCGGACCAGACGACATAGCGGCCGGCCGCGAACCAGGCCGGTCCTTCCGCCCAGCGGCAGCCCGTGAACAGCTTTTCCACCTGCGCGCTGCCGTTGAACAGGCGCGCGAAGCGCGGATCGAGAATTTCGTAATAGTCAGCGGCCGCCATCAATTTCCTCCCGGCATCAGGTGACGGGCGGATCAAGCCAGCCCGAAGCCGATCTGGCAAGACGGCAGGCCTGCAATTTGTATGACAAAACGGATGAGAACTGCGTGAAGCGCGCCATCTCGGCTGCAAGGCCGGGCACATAGGCCTGTTAGGTCGGAATTAACCGGCTATGCGCTGATTGCAATGGTGCATTGCAACATCTTTCTTTTGCAACGCACCATTCCTATGTCATCCTCGCAATCGTCAGGGAGGAACAACCGGCCGCGCCAATGCGGCATAGCCGAAACAGTTCGGCCTTAAAGGAACCCTGTCATGTTCGACAATCTTGTCTCCCGTGCCCGCGCCAGCATCGCCAAGCGCCGCCACTACAACCGTCTCGTCGCCGAAATCGAGAACCTGTCGAGCCGCGATCTCGCCGATCTGCGCKCCGACCGTTCCGAGATGCTCTACCAGGTCCACAAGCAGATCTACGGCTGAGCGACAGACCCTCACCCGGATTGCCAACCGAATTGCGAAGGCAATTCGGGGCAATCCGACCTCTCCCCAAGGGGAGAGGAGCAGGTAGGCGCCAGCGCCAACCTCTTCTCCCCTTGGGGAGAAGGTGGCCGCGAAGCGGCCGGATGAGGGGGAGCGCCGCCTCAGCCCGGCGCCGCCAGCGCTTTCTCGATCTGCGGTAGCAGCAAAGCCTTCACGGAGTCGGGCGTCAGCGGCCCGACATGCTTGTAGGCGATCTTGCCGTCCTTGCCGATGACGAAGGTCTCCGGCACGCCATAGACGCCCCAGTCGATCGCCGCGCGTCCGGCCGGATCGACGCCAATCGCCTGATACGGATTGCCGAGATCGCCAAGGAAGCGGCGGGCGTTTTCCGGCTGGTCCTTGTAGTTCAGCGCGGCAAGCGTGAAGCGCTTGTCCTGCGACAGGCCGAGAAGCACCGGATGCTCTTCGCGGCACGGCGCGCACCAGGACGCGAACACGTTGACCAGCGTCACCTTGCCGGCAAAGTCTTTCGACTCGAGCCCCGGCAGGCTCATCCMCTCGAGCGGCGGCAGGTCCGTCTGCGGCGCCGGCAGGCCGATCAGCGCCGAGGGGATTTCAGAGGTGTCGCGGCCCGAGAGCAGCTGCGACAGGAACAGTCCCGCCAACCCCAGGAACACCAGGAGCGGCAGAAGCACGAACAGACGGCGCCGTGGCGCCGGAGCTTCGCCTTCGAGGCTCATGGTTTTACTGCCTTGTCGGAACGCCGCCGCACCCMGGCCGCTTCGAGCGCCGCGAGCTCACGCTTGCGCGCCCGCTGGTCGAGCAGGATCCAGCCGACCAGCCCGGCCAGCACGACGGCCGTGATGGCATAGGCGGCGGTGACGAACAGGGCATGCGCGCTCACAGCGACCGCTCCCTGCTCTTGGTCATGTCAACCGTTCCGATCATGTCTTCCCTTAGCCCTAGCGCGACCGTCCTGCAATTTGCCGCGGTGCCGCAGTGAAGGAACGTCTCCCTCGCCTCAATCCGTCCCGTGCCGCAGCGCCAGCGCCGCCGCCAGCGGGCCCAGCACCGCAAGAAACAGCGTCAGCGCGGCCAGAATGAGGAAAGGCTGCAGGAACGGCGCCGGATCGGCCACCGCGCCATAGCTGGCCGAAACGCCGAATATCAGCACCGGAATGGTGAGCGGCAGCACCAGCACCGAGATCAGCAGCCCGCCGCGCGGCAGCGCCACCGCGACCGCGGCACCCGCGGCGCCGATGAAGGTGATGGCCGGCGTGCCGACAAGCAGCGTCAGCGCCGTCGCGCCGATACCCAGCGGCTCCATATTCATGAACAGGCCGAGCAGAGGAGCCGCGACCACCAGCGGCAAAACGCTGCCCGTCCAATGCGCCAGGCATTTCGTCAGCACCGTCAGCGCCAGCATGTGGCGGTCGCCGTTGAGCACCAGCAGGTCGAGCGAGCCGTCCTCGCGGTCGGCCTGGAAGAGCCGGTCGAGCCCGAGCAGGCAGGCGAGCAGGGCGGCGATCCACAGGATCRCCGGGCCTATGCGCGACAACAAGTTGAGGTCGGGGCCGACGCCGAACGGGATGGTGACGATGACCGCGAGGAAGAAGATGACGCCGGTCAACGCGCCGCCGCCGGCGCGGATGGAGAGGCGGATGTCGCGGAGGAAGAGGGCCCACATTATGAGGTCGCCCCTTGGCAATCTGAGACGCAGAGTTCCTTCGCGCCCCCCTCTGTCCTGCCGGACATCTCCCCCACGAGGGGGGAGATTGGCTGTTTCAGCGCCCCGCCGGATCTTCCGACGTTGGTAGTTGGCGAAATCGCCGGCGACGTCTGATCTCCCCCCAAGTGGGGGAGATGGCCGGCAGGCCAGAGGGGGGCGCCGTAGAGCACCGACATCAAAGACCTACCTTCATTTGCAGCTCGTGCGCCCCTTCCAGCCCCAGCGGCAGATGCGTCGCCGCCACCACGATCCCCCCATCCCGCAGGTGCCCCCGCATCAATCCCGCGAACCGTTCMTCCGAGGCCTTGTCCAGTCCCGCCGTCGGCTCGTCCAGCAGCCAGACCGGCCGGCGGGTGACCAGAAGCTTGGCGATCGAGGCCCGCCGTCTTTGCCCGGTCGACAGATAGCCGAAGGGCAGGTGCCCGAGACCGCCGAGCGCCACCGTCTCCAGCGCCTCCTCCACGCCAAGCCCCGCCTCCCCCTGAAAAGCCCGCCAGAAGCCGAGATTCTCCTCGACGCTGAGCGCCGTCTTCATCGCATTGAGATGGCCGAGATAATGCGAGGCCGCGGCGACCGTCGGGAAAGCCTCGCCGCCGCCCTCGAATCGAACTTTCCCTTCGGCGGCCGGCAGGAGCCCGGCGACTACCCTCAGCAGCGTCGATTTGCCCGCGCCGTTCGGACCGGTGACGATAAGCGCCTCGCCCTTGTCCAGCGCGAAGCCGATATTGGAGAAAACCGTCTCGCCGCCGCGCTCGCCGCCCAGATTTTCGGCGATCAGCCGCATTCTTTGCCCGTCCGAAATCACCGTTTCGCGGCCGTTCCCGGCTCACGCAAATTCGTCTTTCGACTGTCTAGAACTATTCCAGGAAATTCTCTATATGCGGTTCATCCGTGCCAGCGGTCGGCGCGGGATCAGAATTAGCGCCGAACCAGCGCACGTGCCGCCTTGAACGGCTCGGGTTGCTTGGGAGCGGACAGCGGAAATGGCCGTACCCGCACCTTTGCGCGTGATTGCATGCCAACGGCGTCCGTTCCCTTTCAGGCTGAACAGACAAGGACGGATCGCCGTGACGAAATCCCTCGACAGTTTCAATTGCCGCCGCACCCTGACCGCAGGTGGCGCGGACTATGTTTATTTCGACCTCGTTGAGGCCGAGAAGAACGGCCTCACCGGCATCGCGCAGTTGCCCTATTCGATGAAGGTTCTGCTGGAGAACCTGCTGCGCAACGAAGATGGCCGCTCCGTTACCAAGGAATCGATCCAGGCGGTCGCCGCCTGGCTGACCGACAAGGGCACCGCCGGCGTCGAGATCGCCTATCGCCCGGCCCGCGTGCTGATGCAGGATTTCACCGGCGTTCCGGCGGTGGTCGACCTCGCCGCCATGCGCGACGGCATCAAGGCGCTCGGCGGCGACCCGGAAAAGATCAACCCTCTCGTGCCGGTCGACCTTGTGATCGACCACTCCGTCATCGTCGACGAGTTCGGCACGCCGATGGCCTTCGCCCGCAATGTCGAGCTCGAATATGAGCGCAACGAGGAACGCTACAAGTTCCTGAAATGGGGCCAGCAGGCCTTCCGCAACTTCCGCGTCGTRCCGCCCGGCACCGGCATCTGCCACCAGGTCAACCTCGAATATCTCGGCCAGGTCGTGTGGACCAATTCGGAAGATGGCGAGACGGTCGCCTATCCGGATACCTGCGTCGGCACCGATTCGCACACCACCATGATCAACGGCCTCGGCGTGCTCGGCTGGGGCGTCGGCGGCATTGAGGCCGAGGCGGCGATGCTCGGCCAGCCCGTGTCCATGCTCCTGCCCGAGGTCATCGGCTTCCGCCTCACCGGCAAGCTCAAGGAAGGCGTCACCRCCACCGACCTCGTGCTCACCGTCACCCAGATGCTGCGCAAGAAGGGCGTCGTCGGCAAGTTCGTCGAGTTCTTCGGCCCCGGCCTCTCCAACATGACGCTGGCCGACCGCGCCACGATCGGCAACATGGCGCCGGAATACGGCGCGACCTGCGGCTTCTTCCCGGTCGACTCGGAAACCATCCGCTATCTGACCATGTCCGGCCGCGAGGAAAACCGCATCGCCCTGGTCGAGGCCTATTCCAAGGCGCAAGGCATGTGGCGCGACACGGGCTCGGCCGACCCGGTCTTCACCGACCTGCTCGAGCTCGATCTTGGTGACGTCGTGCCGTCGATGGCCGGCCCGAAGCGCCCCGAAGGCCGCGTCGCCTTGCAGGACATTCCTGCCGGCTTCGCCAAGGCGATGGAGACCGAGTACAAGAAAGCTGCCGAGATCTCGAAGCGCTACGCCGTCGAGGGCGCTTCCTACGATCTCGGCCATGGCGACGTCGTCATCGCCGCCATCACGTCCTGCACCAACACCTCCAACCCGAGCGTGCTGATCGGCGCCGGCCTCTTGGCCCGCAACGCCAACCGGCGCGGCCTGAAGCAGAAGCCGTGGGTCAAGACCTCGCTCGCTCCCGGCAGCCAGGTGGTGGCCGAATATCTGGAAAAGTCCGGCCTGCAGAAGGAGCTCGACCAGATCGGCTTCAACCTGGTCGGCTTCGGCTGCACCACCTGCATCGGCAATTCCGGCCCGCTGCCGGCGCCGATCTCCAAGACGATCAACGATAAGGGCCTCATCGCCGCGGCCGTGCTTTCCGGCAACCGCAACTTCGAAGGCCGCGTCTCTCCGGACGTGCAGGCCAACTACCTCGCCTCGCCGCCGCTGGTGGTGGCGCATGCGCTGGCCGGCACCGTGACCAAGGACCTCACCACCGAGCCGCTCGGCGAGGGCAGCGACGGCAAGCCGGTCTATCTCAAGGACATCTGGCCGACCTCGGCCGAGATCCAGGAGTTCATCGAGAAGAACGTCACCCGCGAGCTGTTCGCCCGCAAATATGCCGATGTCTTCAAGGGCGACGCCTATTGGCAGAGGGTCAAGGCGCCGGCAGGCCAGACCTATGCCTGGGACGACCACTCGACCTATGTGCAGAACCCGCCCTATTTCGCCGGCATGGGTCGCGCCTTCGGCAAGGTCGGCGACATCAAGGGCGCACGCGTGCTCGGCCTCTTCGGCGACAAGATCACCACCGACCACATCTCGCCGGCTGGCTCGATCAAGGCCGCTTCGCCCGCGGGCAAGTACCTGACCGAGCATGGCGTCGGCGTCGCCGACTTCAACCAGTACGGCACGCGGCGCGGCAACCATGAGGTGATGATGCGCGGCACCTTCGCCAACATCCGCATCCGCAACCACATGCTGGGCGAGAACGGCCGCGAGGGCGGCTACACGATCCACTATCCCTCGAAGGAGGAGATGTCGATCTACGACGCCGCGATGGAGTACAAGAAGGAAGGCGTGCCGCTGGTGATCTTCGCCGGCGTCGAATACGGCAACGGCTCGTCGCGCGACTGGGCGGCCAAGGGAACGAATCTGCTTGGGGTCCGCGCGGTCATCGCCCAGTCCTTCGAGCGCATCCACCGCTCCAACCTGGTCGGCATGGGCGTCATCCCCTTCGTCTTCGAGGAGGGCACCTCATGGGCTTCCCTCAATCTCAAGGGTGACGAGTTGGTCGAGATCGACGGCCTGGACACGATCAAGCCGCGCCAGAAGATGGTCGCCAAGGTGACCTTCGGCGACGGCACGGTGAAGAACGTGCCGATCATCTGCCGCATCGATACGCTGGATGAGCTCGACTACTTCAAGAACGGTGGCATTTTGCAGTACGTGCTGCGCGATCTGGCCGCGTAGCGGCCAGGCAGTAGGGCTTAGGCAATAGGCAGTAGGGAAACAGGACACCTACTGCCTACTGCCTACTGCCTACTGCCTACTGCCTACTGCCTAACCTTCGGCTTCCCAAACCGCGCCGTCGCCGCGAGCAGCACCGCCAGCATCAGCCCGTTGAAGACGTGCCAGAGGAAGTGCGTGCCGAGCGGGAAGCTGGCGCAGACCAGCGGATCGATCATGCGGCAGATGACTGAGACGACGAAGATCGCCGATCCCGTCAKATTGTACCATCCGGCCCGGTTGCCGGTGGCCGCCACCCACGCCCCGAAGAAGGCGAGCGCCAGGAAGGGCGGCAAATAGCCTGTGGTGCCGTTCGAGGCCTGGCGCAGCCAGTCGGGCACCGCATAGGTGATCAGGCCGGCCACCGCATAGAAGGCGACGAAGACGAGGATCGCCTTGCTCCAGTCCATGCCGAGGAATCGCCGCAGGTTGAACAGCGTGTAGGCCAGCGTGAAGCCGGCGATCGGCAGGATGTCGGCCCAGATCGTGCCTTTGCTGGCGAAGGTGTGGAACAGGGTCGAGCCGATGCCGATCGCCACCACCCACCAAGCCAGCACCTCGGCGAAGGCGCCGGTCTGATAGCGCCGCACCTGCCAGACACCCCACAGTCCCGCGGCAATGAAAGCCACGTTGGTCAAAGCATTAGCCGGCTCCGCCCAAAGTCCAGGCCCCGTCCGTTCGCAATAGAGATCGACAGGGGTCAGGAGAGTTTGCCACATGGTGAGGATGCTGCTCCCGAATCGAACCGCGCCTTGAAATGCAACCGCTCTCCTATTGCGCCCTGACCTGCGGCTGCAACAGCAAAAATTTCACCGCAACGTGACTTCCCGTTGACTGGCGCTTCTGCCACATATTTTAGCAATCAGAACAAAGGCCGGCGTCACCGGCGGGAATTGGAAAAGTCATGGCATTTCGAGGACGATTGCGGCTTGCGGCGGCGGCRCTGGCCCTGACGGCGTTGGGCGGCGTGGCCCTGGCAGCCGAGCCTGAGAAAGCCGCGRCCGGCAAAACCGACAGGGCCCAAATCGACAGGCCCCAAATCGACAGGCCTTTGGGCGTGGTCGAACTGTTCACCAGCCAGGGCTGCAGTTCCTGTCCGCCGGCCGACGAGTTTTTCGCCGAGCTCGCCGGCAAGGACGACATCGTCGCGCTCGCCTACCACGTCAATTACTGGGACTATCTCGGCTGGCAGGACACGCTGAGCACCAAGGAGAACACCGACCGCCAGTATGACTATATGCGCGCCTTCGGCAGCCGCTCGGTCTACACGCCGCAAGCCGTCATCAACGGCCGCAGCCACGTCAACGGCGCCAGCCGCAAGGACGTCGACGGTGCGCTGGCCCGCATGGACAGGACCGGCGAGGGCATGCGGGTCGCCATCAAGGTGAGCCRCACCAGCGACCGCGTCATGATCGACGCGGGCGACGCCGCCGGCGGCGGCCCGACCGATGYCCATCTGGTGATCGTCTATTTCGATCCGCCGCAGATGGTGAAGATCGGCCAGGGCGAGAACAGCGGCCGCAGCCTGACTTATTGGAACGCCGTCTCCGACATCCAGACCGCCGGCATGTGGCACGGCAAGGCGCAGCGTTACGAATTGCCGATGACCGAGATCGCCAAGAAGGGCGGCTGCGCGGTGCTGCTGCAGTCGGTCGGCAAGGACGRCATGCCCGGCCCGATCCTCGGCGCCGCCTTCATCCGCAAGCCGGATCGGCTTTAGCTTTTTCCCTTCTCCCCTTGTGGGAGAAGGTGAGTCCCACCATGCAATAAAAAACCGGCGTCAGCTTGCTTCTGACGCCGGTCATTCAGGTTTTGGGATCGTCGCACCTGATTTTTCCAAGGAAAAACCGAGGTTGGTTCGATCCGACGCTGACCCGTGGGCGGGGGGCTTGGGGTTTACGAGCCGGTGCCGGACCGAACCGTCTCAGGCAACGCCGGTAAACTCGTCGGACATTGGGGCATGAGCGCGGATTATTTGTGGCAAGAATGTGGCGAAGTATCACCAATTCCAACATGCGTTTTGCAAACGTGACTGGACGTTTGGGAAACCGCGCGACCGCGMGCATGCCTCGCCGGGCGACGCAATTCCATCCTGCCCTTGCAATTCCAGCACGAAAGCGCGAACCTTGGCTGGCGCATGATTCAATCGAAGGATCGAGGCATGACCGATCACAGCAGCGGGACGGAGGATGGGGAAGCATCCGGAATATTGATCCCGTTGCACGAGGCGCGCAACGCCCGCCTCGATCAGCCGGTGCGATTCGACCGGCGCGAGCTCGACCAGATCCTGAGGCTTTACGGACGCATGGTGGCGGCCAATGAATGGCGCGACTACGCGATCGACCATCTCACTGATCGCGCTGTCTTTTCCGTCTTCCGACGGGCCAGCGAAGTGCCGCTCTTCCAGATCGTCAAGGACCCCAAGCTGGCGCGTCGGCAAGGCGCCTTCGCCGTGATCGCGGCAGGCGGCCGCATCCTCAAGCGCGGCCAGGAACTCGGCCGCGTGCTCGGCGTGTTCGATGCGAAGCTGAAGGTCGTCGAGGCCTGAAGAGGAACTGGAGAATTGAAGAACTGAAGAATTGAGGAAAAGAGGCGCTACGCGCCCGATAAATTTTTTTCTTCAGTTCTTCAATTCCTCATTTCTTCAATTCCCATTTTCCCATTCTGCTCATTTCCCTCCGAGCCTGAACCTCCGCTCCGGCAGCGAATCCGGATCCGGCGGCAGCGCCGCGCCGCCGTTCAGCGACAGCTGCATGAACACCGTGTCCAGCCAGCGCCCGTGCTTGTAGCCGGAGCCTTCCAGGCGCCCGGAATGGCAAAAGCCGAGCTTCTCGTGYAGCCGCACCGAGGCGCTGTCGGCATGGCCGTCGCCGATCACCGCGATGATCTGGCGGAAACCCGCCGCGCGCGCCGTCTCGATCAAGGCCTGCATCAGCGCCGAGCCCACGCCCTGCCCCTTGGCCTCGGGCGCGACATAAACCGAATCCTCGACGACGAATCGGTAGGCGGGGCGCGGCCGGAACGGCCCGGCATAGGCATAGCCGAGCACGACGCCGTTCTTCTCGGCCACGAGATAGGGAAAACCGCCCGCCGCCAGAGCGTCGAATCGATTGCCCATTTCGGCGCGGCTGGGCGGCTCCAGCTCGTAGCTCGACGTGCCGTGCGTAACCRCATCGGCATAGATTTCGGTGATCCGGTCGAGGTCGGCCGCGGTGGCGGGTCTGATCGCGATAGTGCTCATAATTTATGCAGTTCTCTTTCCTGCCTCGATAACAGCAAAGGGCTGCGCAAAAAGAAAGGGCGGCCGTTGGGCCGCCCTTCGCAAAGTCTGTGGTCCAGTGAGACCGGCAACTGCCTTTAACGGCGGTCGCCCATGAACTGCAGCAGGAACATGAACAGGTTGATGAAGTCGAGATAGAGCTRCAGCGCGCCCATGATGGCTTTGCGRCCGGCGACATCGGCGACGTCGCCCTCGAAATACATCTCCTTGATCCGCTGCGTGTCGTAGGCGGTGAGGCCCGCGAAGACCAGCACGCCGATCGCCGAGATGGCGAAGGCGAGCGCCGACGACTGCAGGAAGATGTTGATCAGCATCGCGATCAGCAGGCCGATCACGCCCATAATCAGAAACGAGCCGAACGCCGACAGGTCGCGCCTGGTCGTGTAGCCATAGAGCGACAGGCCGCCGAAGGCCGCGGCCGTGGCGAAGAAGGTCTGGGTGATGCTGGTGCCGGTGTAGACGAGGAAGATCGTCGACAGCGACAGGYCGACAAGGCCGGCATAGACCCAGAACGTGGTCTGCGCCGCCGCCACGCTCATCGACTGGATGCGGAACGACAGGAACATCACGGCGGCCAGCGGCGCCAGGATGACGACCCAGCGGAACGCGCTTGCATAGATCAGCTGGCCGAAGCCGGTCAGTTGGCCGTCGCCGGTGACGGCGAGGTGGAAGGCGCCCCAGGCGGCAAGGCCGGTGATGAGCAGGCCGAGCCCCATGAGGTTGTAGACTTTGATCATATAGGCGCGCAGGCCTTGATCGATATCGACGCGCGCGCCGGGGGCGGCGGACGTCTGGTAGTTGCGAATGGGATCAGCCATTGGAAATCCTCTGTTGCTTCTGCCCCGTCCGGTGACAGGTCTTTTGGGGACCAGGCGCCGCTGGCGGAGCTCCAGCATGCCTGGGCAAAATATGAGCGTTCTCGACGTCAAGAACAAGACGGTAACGCGCGGTAACGCTTTGTGAGAAGGCAAAAGCCCGGTTTTCGGGCCTTCCGGCCGCCATTCTTACCAAGATTTAACCGGGCAAGCCGCCGGAGCCCTCAGTCAAGGCTGCGCATCAGAGGTTGCGCAGCACCGGCGCCGCCTTGTGGCCGAGCACCCGCCAGGTGCCGGCAAGGCCGATGCCGACGGTGACCGTCAGCGAGACAAGAATGGTCACCACGGCCACCTCCGGCATGAAATGTGACGGCAGCGTCATGATATGCGCGACCACGAACCAGGCGGCGATGCCGCCGGCGGCAAGCGCGAACAGCGCGGTCGCAAGGCCGATCAGCACATATTCCAGCGAGAAGGCCGCGATCAGCGTTCGTCGCGTCGCGCCCAGCGTCTTCAGCACCACCGCGTCGTGGATGYGCGCCCGGTTGCCGGCGGCCAGGGCGCCGGAAAGCACYAGCACCGAAGCGATCAGCGCCACGCCGGCGGCGGYGCGGATCGCCATGCCCAGTTGCGCGACCAGCCGGTTGACGATGTCGAGCGCATCCTTGACGCGCACCGTCGTCACCGCCGGAAAGGCGCGGGTGACGGCATTGAGCAAGCGCGCATCGTCGGCCGTGGTGGCGCTTTTGTCGGTCAGCGTCGCCAGCCAGCCGTGCGGCGCCCCGGCAAAGCTGTTGGGCGAGAACACCATGACGAAGTTGATGCCCATCGTCTCCCACTGCACCTGGYGGAAATTGGCGATCTTCGCCGTGACGTTGCGTCCCAGCACGTTGACGGTCACGCTGTCGCCCAGCTTCAGCCCGATCGCCTTGCCCTCCTCGGCCGAGAACGACACCAGCGGCGCGCCGGAATAATCCTGCGGCCACCACGCGCCTTCGGTCAGCGTCGCATTCTCCGGTTGCCTGGCATCATAGGTCAGGCCGCGGTCGCCACGCAGCACCCAGGCGCCGTCGGCCGGGATCTTGACCTTGTCGACGTCGACGCCGTTGAGCGCCATGATGCGGCCGCGCAACATCGGCACCTTGACCAGCGTTCCCCGTGGCGACTCATTGCCGACGAGGCTGGCGAAGGCATCGACATCGCCGCTCTGGATGTCGACGAAGAAGAAGTTCGGCGCCCGCTCCGGCAGGCTGCCGGAGATCTGCCGCCTGAGATTCCCGTCGATCAGCGCCAGCGTCACCAGCAGCGTCAGCCCAAGCCCGAGCGACAGCACCACCGAGGGCGTCAGCRCGCCTGGACGGTGGATGTTGCCAAGCGCCAGCCGCAGCGACACGGAGCGCACGCGCGGGCTCTTTCTTGCGGCCCATTGCACCAGCACGGCCACCAGCCGCAGCACCAGGAAGGCAAAGACGGTGGCGCCGACGAAGATCGAGGCGATGCGGGTGTCGTTGGCCGAAAGGATCGCCAGCGCCGCCAGCGCGACGACGATCGCCAGCGCCGCACCGGCATAAGGCAGGCGGGGCAGGCCGCGGCTCTCGAATCCCATCTCGCGAAACAGCGCGGTCGCCGGCACGTCGCGGGCGCGGCCAAGCGGCAGGAGCGCGAAAGCCAGCGTCACCAGCAAGCCGAAGAGCGCCGCCATGGCAAGCGCGCCTGGATAGAAGCCGCCTTGCGCCGGCACCGGGATGACCGATTGCAGGAGCGCGCTCGCCACGAACGGCATCGCGGCGCCGAGGATCAGCCCGAGCACGATGCCGAGGCCCGCGATCAAAAGGATCTGCACGAGATAGACGGTGAAGACGAAGCCGCCCGAGGCGCCCAGGCTCTTGAAGGTGGCGATGACGCCGCGCTTGCCGTCGAGATAGGCGCGCACGGCATTCGCCACGCCGACACCGCCGACCACCAGCGCCGTCAGCCCGACAAGCGTCAAGAACTGCGAGAAGCGCTCGATGTTGGCGGAGAGCGCGGGTGCGGCGTTGCTGCGCGTGCGGATCGACCAGCCAGCCTGCGGGAAATCCTTCGCGGCTTGGGCCTGGATATCCTTGATCCGCGCCTCCGATGTGCCGTCCGGCAGCCGCACCTTATAGGCGTTCTCGACCAGGCTGCCCGGCTGCACCAGGCCGGATGCGGCAAGCCCTTGGCTCGAGATCATCAGCCGCGGCGCGAAGCCGAAGCCGTCCGACACCGCATCCGGCTCGCTGACCAGCCTCGCCCGCAACTCGAAAACGGCGCTGCCGAGCTTCAGCCTGTCGCCGACGTGAAGGTTGAGCCGGTCGAACAACAGGTCGGGTGCGGCGGCGCCGAACACGCCGGACCTTTCGCCGAACAACTGCTCCTTCGGCAGCGCCGGATCGGTTTCCAGCGCGCCGTAGAGCGGATAGGCGCCGTCCACCGCCTTGGCCTCGACCAGCGCCTGGTCGGACCCGTCCTCCAGCCGCGCCATCGAGCGCATGCCGGACGTCTGCGACACCGCGCCGAGACTGCGGATGAAGCCGAGCTCGGCGTCCGAAGCGCCGCGCTGGTTGACCTGGAAGCGCAAATCGCCGCCGAGCAGCGTCTGGCCCTGATCGGCGACGCCGGCCGAGATCGCCTGYGCCACGGAATTGACGCCGCCGATCGCCGCGACGCCCAGCGCAATGCAGGCAAGGAAGATCATGAAGCCCGACAGGCCGCCGCGCATCTCGCGCAGCGAGAAGCGGATGGCGAGCTTCAATGTGCGGAGCCAGGCCCCCTCATCCGGCCGCTGCGCGGCCACCTTCTCCCCGCTGGGGAGAAGAGGCTGGCGTCGGCCCCGGCGATCTCTTCTCCCCTCGGGGAGAAGGTGGCCCGAAGGGCCGGATGAGGGGGTCTCCGCCATGCCTCTATGCCGTCACTTTAAGCGCCGGCGCGTCCTCGATCCGCCCCGAGCGCATCGAAACCTGGCGCGCGCATCGCCCGGCGAGCGCCGGATCATGCGTGACCAGCACCAGCGTCATGCCGCGTTCYGCCGCCTTGGCGAAGAGAAGGTCGGCGATCTGCTTTCCCGTCGCCTGGTCGAGATTGCCGGTCGGCTCGTCGGCGATGAGGATGCGCGGCGACGGCGCCAGCGCCCGGGCGATCGCCACGCGCTGCTGCTCGCCGCCGGAAAGCTCGCCCGGATAATGCGTCACGCGGTCGCTCAGGCCGACCGCCGCTAGTTCCCGCGCGGCTACCCCGAACGGATCGGCATGGCCGGCAAGCTCGAGCGGCACCGCGACATTCTCCAGCGCCGTCATGTTGGGGATGAGATGGAAGGACTGGAACACGATGCCGATGTTTCGCCCCCGAAACGAAGCGATCTGATCCTCGCTTTTGCCGTCGAGCAATTCGCCGGCGATCCGGACCGTGCCCGAATCGACCCGTTCCAGGCCGGCAAGGACCATCAGCAGCGTCGACTTGCCGGAGCCCGAAGGGCCGACGATGCCGGTGGCTTGCCCGGCCGCCACGTCGAGGCTCACGCCCTTCAGCACATGGACGGCGGACGCGCCCTCGCCGAGCGTCAACGATACGTCCCTCAGCGCAATGACGGCTTCTGTCACAATGAAAGTGCCCTATATGTGGAAAAAGGAGACGGCCCGTGTCTCCTTCCTTGGGTTGTTCCGGTCATATGGGGCTCGCCGCATGGCATTCAAACACCGTCTTGCCGCAGCTCTCATCCTTTTCCTTGCCCTTTGCGGCGCCATTTCGCCGGCGCGCGCCGACACCTTCACCATCGTCGGCTTCGGCGACAGCCTGATGGCGGGTTACAGCCTCGGCCCGGGCCAGGGCTTCACCGACAGGCTGCAGGCAGCCTTGAAGGCGAAAGGCCTCGACGTCACCGTCGCCAATGCCGGCGTGTCGGGCGACACCTCGAGCGGCGGGCTGGCGCGGCTCGACTGGTCGGTRCCGGACGGAACGAGGCTGGTGATCCTCGAGCTCGGCGCCAACGACATGCTGCGCGGCGTCTCGCCCGAGATTGCCGAGAAGAACCTCGACGCCATGCTGGGCAAGCTGAAGCAGCGCGACATTCCGGTGCTTCTGGCCGGCATGCGCGCCGCGCCCAATCTCGGCGCCGATTACCAGAAGGCCTTCGACGCCATCTATCCGCGGCTTGCCGAAAAATACGGCGTCCCACTCTATGCGTTCTTTCTCGACGGCGTCGCCGGCCACCCCGGCCTCCAGCTGGAAGATGGCCTGCATCCCAATCCCAAGGGGGTCGACGTCATGGTGGAGCGCATCCTTCCCGTGGTCGTGAAGGCGATCGCCGACAATGGGGGGCCGTCATGAGTCCGGAACGCAACGCTTTCCGCTGGGGAAACATTGTGGACAACAAACCGCTTGCCCCGCGCTGATATCGATGATTCGCTAGGGCTGAGAGTTTCGATTCGAGGACAGGAGGCTTCACATGCCACGTCTTTTCACCGCCCTCGAAATTCCGCGTGACGCCGCTCTCTCCTTGTCCCTGCTCCGGGGCGGGCTGCCCGGGGCACGCTGGATCGATGTCGAAAACTACCATCTGACGCTGCGCTTCATCGGCGATGTCGAGGGCCATGTCGCCGACGAGATCGCCAACGCCCTCGACAGGGTGGACCGCCCCGCCTTCCAGATGACGCTCTCCGGCGTCGGCGCCTTCGGCGGCAAGAAGCCGCATGCGGTATGGGCCGGCGTGTCGCCCTCGCCGGATCTCACGGCGCTGCAGGGCGAGATCGACCGCATCTGCCAGCGGCTCGGCCTGCCGGCCGATCCGCGCAAGTTCTCGCCGCATGTGACGCTGGCGCGCCTGCGCAATGCGAGCCCGCTCGACGTCGCGCAATATCTTTCGGCGCGCGGCAATTTCGCGGCGCTTCCCTTCCGTGTCGGCCGCTTCGTCCTGATGTCGTCGCGCGATTCGGTCGGCGGYGGCCCCTACATCGTCGAGGAAGCCTGGCCGCTGGTCGGCGAAACGCTGACCTCGAGCCGCTTCGCCAGCGCCTCCGACGCCTCGCGGATCATGCGGTAGACCGAGGCGAAGGCCTCGGCGCCGTCATAATAGGGGTCCGGCACGTCCACGGCCGTCCCGGTCGCGAAGTCCAGATAGAGATGGACGCGGTCGCGTGCGGCCTGTGGCGCCAGCGCCTTGAGGTCGCGCACATTCGCCCGGTCCATGCCGAGGATCAGGTCGAAGCGCGAGAAATCCTGAGGCAGCACCTTGCGCGCCCTCTGCCCTGAAATGTCGACGCCATGCTGCGCGGCCACCGCGATCGAGCGCCGGTCCGGCTCTTCGCCGGCATGCCAGCCGCCGGTCCCGGCCGAATCGATCGCAAGGTCCTTGYCGTGCTCGGCGAGCACCGCGCGAAACACGCCCTCCGCCAGCGGCGAGCGGCAGATGTTGCCGAGGCAGACGAACAGAATGGAATTTATGGGCTTTATGCTCATGCGATATGCGCCATTTGTGCATTTGGAACCCCAAAACCGCAAAGCACCTTGGGGCGACTTGCACTATGGTGAGGGCCAATTCGAGATAGCATGGGAAATCATCATGACGAGAGAAAAACYCAGCAAGGACGCGATCGCCGCGGCCCTGGTGGAACTCGAGGGCTGGTCGCTCGCCGCCGACGGCGCGTCGATCAAGCGCAGCTTCGTCTTCAAGAATTTCTCCGAAGCCTTCGCCTTCATGACGCGCGTGGYCCTGGCCGCCGAGAAGATGGACCATCACCCCGATTGGTCGAACGTCTACAAGACCGTCGACGTGACCCTGAACACCCATGACGCCGGCGGCGTCACGGCGCTGGATATCGAGCTGGCCAAGCGGATGAACCGGTATTTCGGGTAGGAGTGAACCGCAAAGAGACGCCGCGTTCCTTCACACCCCCTCTGTCCGGCAGGACAGAGGGGGGTGCTGTCCCGCCAGCATTGCGGATTTCTGCGTGCTGACGTCGCGAACTCTTGCAGCAGCCCCCCTCTTTCACCACATCTTTCGCGGCAGGCCGGCGCAAGCATGCGCGCGACCGCCAAGGAGCGATTGATGACGCAAGGTCCCGGTTTCGATTTCTTCGGCTTCGGCGACAAGCTCGCCGGCGAAGGCGAGGTCCGCGAGAAATTCTGGCGCACCGCCAAGAAGGCGGCGCGGCAGATTCCGTTCATGGACGAAGTCGTCGCCGCCTATTACTGCGCCATGGACAAGGACACGCCGCTGCGCGCCAAGGCCACCCTGCTCGGCGCRCTCGGCTATTTCGTCCTGCCGTTCGATTTCATTCCCGATTTCGTCGTCGGCCTCGGCTACACCGACGACCTCGCCGTGCTGACCGCCGCGATCACCGCCGTCAGCGCCCACATCACGCCTGCCCACAGGCAGGCCGCCAAGGACGCGCTGGCCGACAAGGGCTGATGGCGGCGCGCCTCACATCCGCAAATCAGCAGCTGCGAAAAGACAAACTCTTGCCGTTTTCGTGGCCTCCAACTCCGCGCCGGGACGTCGCGCCCGCCTCAATCCACAGTGGCGGCGCGGATGGTGGCGGTTTCCTGGGGTGAGTTCCTTTTCTTCGAGGACAATTCACCGTTTGGTAACCCTGATTAAATCAAAATGAAGCGACGGCAGGACGCCACGCGGCCCGCCTCCGCACCATTTGGAATACGGGAAGAACGATGCGCGGATTGATTGCTATAGTTTCCAGCCTGGTCCTGGTGGCCTCGGCAGTGCCGGTGTTGGCGCAGCAGGCGACCAAGATCGGCCAGCACAATGCCTGGGGCACCTACAGCTATCAGTCGGCCGCCGGCAAGGTCTGCTATGTGCTGACCGTGCCGACCGACAAGCAGCCGGCGACGCTCGACCATGGCGACATGTTCTTCTTCGTCAGCCAGCGGCCCGGGCAGCAGGTCTCCTACGAGCCGCAGTTCATCGCCGGCTACAATTTCCAGGAAGGCTCGAAGGCCACTGTCACCATCGACAAGAAGACCTTCTCGATGTTCACCCGCGGCAAGTCGRCCTGGGTCGAGAACGCGGCGGAAGAGCCGGTGCTGATCGCCGCCATGAAGACCGGCTCCGACATGAAGGTGCAGGCCAAGTCCGGCCGCGGCAACCCGACCTCCTACGTCTTTTCGCTGAAGGGCATCTCGGCAGCGCTGGCCTCCATCGCCAAGTGCAAATAAGCCAGGACGACATCTGAATTTGAAGCAAGGCCGGGCCACCAGATCCGGCCTTTTTGCCATTCGGGCTTCGTCCTTGCGTCGGCCGATTCCGTGCACCGGCATTTGCCAATGGCCATCCTTCAAAAAATTCYGCTGCGGGACGGAATAGTTTCCGGGCGAGACCGGTAGATAGGGCAAAAGAGGGAGAACGCTCTTTGAGGTGCATGGCCATGTCCAAGGCCACGTCGAAAACAGGGAGCGRCAAGCACTGGCGTCTTTCAGGGCTTGCAGTCGGGAGGAGCACGCTCCCATCCGGCCCAGCGGTTGCCTGTCCCTGTCCCTGACCGCTGGGCCGCCTTCATGCCGGCTTCGGCTGAGYGGTGAGCTAAGGTAGGCCCGGCGCGCRTCGACGCGGGATAAGACGGGCGGCATGACATGGACAGATGCGACGAGCGGTATGAGATGGGATGAAAGCGAAGTTCGACGTCATACCGCATCTGGAGGATTTGTGGCGTTACGGCAGGGTGCTCACCGGCAATGATWCCGACGCCGACGACCTGGTGCAGGAGGCGCTCGCCCGGGCGCTGTCGATGGCCGGCAGCTACGATCCCTCCCGGCCGCTGCTGCCTTGGCTGATCAGAATTGTCCGCAACACCTTCTTCACCGGCGCCAGCCGGGCCGATGCCGACAGGCGGCGTCTTGCATCCATCGCCGACATGTCGGATGCGGCCTCGCCGCCGCCGCAGGAGCACAGCGCCGAACTCTCCAACGTGAGCAGGGCGCTTGCCCGGATGCCGACCGACCAGGCCGAAATACTCCATCTCGTCGGTGTGCTGGGCTTCACCTATGCCGAAGCGGCCGAACTGCTGGGCGTGCCGACCGGAACCGTGATGTCCCGCCTCAGCCGGGCTCGGACGGCCCTGAAGAACCACATGGAAAATATGGACAGCGGAACTTCCMGTCATTTGAAGATCATTGGAGGGCGTGATGTGGTCCGATAATCGCGTTTCCGAACAGGATATCGGCCGTTTGCTGGATGGCGAATTGTCGCCGTCGCAGCGATCCGAGCTGCAAGCCCGGCTTGCCCGCGAGCCCGAACTGGCCGCGGCGGTGTTTGCCCACGCGCAGCGCATGGATGCGGTGCGCGATTCCCAGCCGCGGCGATTGTTTCCGCCGGGTGCGACCATCGACAAGGCGAGACAGTTGGAACAGGCGCTTCGCCGCAGGCGGATGTTCGCCATGCTCAGGCTTCAGATCGCCGCCGTCGCGCTGGTCGCTATCGGATGGTCGGCCAACTCGCTGACCGTGCCGCTTCGCCAGGGCGGCAAGACGGCGGATCAAACCTTCATCCTGGCCRCGCGCGATGCGCTGCGCGTCGCGCAGCTCAACGCGGGTCCCGAAAAGGGCGTCGAGCTCAAGCAGGACAAGATCCAGCGGCTGGTTGGCGCCGTCAACGTCAGCATGCCGACATTGCCCTCGTCATGGGCGGTCAAGGATGTCCAGGTTCAGCCCTGGAACGGACAGCAGAGCCTGGTCGTGACGGYCGATACGCCAAGCGTCGGGCGCATCACGCTTGTGGCCGCGCCGATGAACGGCGAGGACGCCGTTCCCCCGACGCCGGCCACCGACGGCCGCGTCCCGACGGTTTATTGGCAGTCGGGAGGCACGGCCTACGCGTTGATGGGATCGGCCGCGCCGGATCGGCTCGAAGTGGAAGCAAAGCAGATCGAGGTCGCCACGCGCCGCAGCGTTGCGCCCAAGACAAGGGGCTGATCGCGGCCGCCGGTTGTTGTGGAAGGGAAAGAATGCGCCCGATGCTGGAGTTCAAAACCCGCCCCTGCCGCATGCCGCCGGATGGGCTCACGCGATGAACGTCCTGTCGTTCGAAAGGAGATACTATCCGTCCACCTGCCCGGTTTGCGCCAGGGTGTCCCTGGAAGCCGAGGTCACGGCCCGCAAGGTGGAGTTCCAGTGTGCCGCCTGCGGCRCATTCGAGATCACCTCGGCGGCTCGCGCCGCCATGAAGGGCCTGGCACGGGAGCACCGTCAATTGTGGCTGTCGCAAGCACGGCTGCGGGCTGCGACCCTCCCGCTGATCGCCTGCACGAACGAGACGCCGCCACAGGTCACCGGTCCCCCAATGTGACTCGGGACGGTGCCCCGGGGAAGGTGACCCGGGAAGCGCTGCGCGCGGGCGTTTCCCCTACGGCCCGGCATCTTGGCTTGGGGTTGCCGGGCCGTTTTCGCGCGAGAAGGCGATTGCGATACGCAGATTGGAAGATTACGAGGAAGTCGCGCTGATCGGCTATCCCTGCGATGGAGACTACATCGCCGCGATGACGAGTGGCGAGCAGGAGAACTGGCTGCTCGGCGGCGAGCTGTGCGGATGGAACGGCGCCGGCCTCGCCGACCAGGCGGCTGCCTYGCGCAGATATTATCCGCAGGGGTCGCGCCTCGTCCTGGCCACGACCCACTTTCGAGCCGCTACGCCTTGACCGCTTCGCTCGTCTCAGCCCTGCGCCGCCRGATCGCCTCGGCGATGAAGACGCGCGACAGCGCGTGGTAGAGCGGCTCGTTGGAGATGAGCCTCGCCGTGCCGTAGCCCAGCATCGCCGCGCACATCAGCGCGATCACATTGTCGTGGTTGCCGGTCATTTCGAGGATGATGACGAAGGCCGTCATCGGCGCCTGCACGACGCCGGCGAAATAGCCGGCCATGCCGAGCAGCGCCGCGGTTCCCGTGGCCGTGCCGAAGGCCAGGCCGAGYGTGCTGCCCAGCCCCGCGCCCACCGCCAGCGACGGCGCGAAGAGGCCGCCCGGAATGCCCGACACCATCGACAGGAGGCCGGCGGCGAATTTCTCGACGAAGAAGAAGGCCGGCAGCGGCGTGCCTTCGATCGCGCCGCGCGCCTGCACATAGCCCGTGCCGAATGTCAGCCCGCCGGACGCGACGCCGATTATAGCCACGGCGAACCCGCAGACGGCCGCCACGACCAGCGCGCGCGGCAGCGGCAGCAGCGCGTTCCAACGCCGGATGCGGCGCATGACCTTCAAGGCCAGCAGCGAGAACAATGCGCCGACACCGCCGCCGATGATGCCGCAGGCGAGCACCAGCGGCCAGTCGGCGGCGAAGGCGACCGTGTCCTTGGCGACGCCGAAATAGGTATAGTTGCCGAGCAATCCGAGCGAGGCGAGGCCGGCCAGGATCACCGCCGTCAGCACCAGCCCGTTGGTGCGCGCCTCATAGGCGCGGCCCATTTCCTCGATCGCGAAGACGATGCCGGCGAGCGGCGTGTTGAAGGCGGCGGCGATGCCGGCTGCGGAACCCGCCAGGATCAGGCCCCGAGCCTGCGCCATGCCGCCCCAGCGCGCCGCCTGCAACATCACCGAGGCGCCGACCTGCACGGTCGGCCCCTCGCGGCCGATCGAGGCGCCGCAGGCGAGGCCGACGATGGTGAGCGCGATCTTGCCCACCACCAGCTTGAGCGACAGGATGCGGCTGCGGTCGTCCTCGTCGCGCAGATGCCGCGCCGCGATCGCCTGCGGAATGCCGCTGCCTTGCGATCCCGGGAAGAAGGAATGCGCAAGCCAGGCGCAGAGCACGAACCCAAGCGGCGTCACGACCAGGGGCAGGTAAAAGCGCCAGCCGTCATTGCCCGTCATGACATGGAACACGGCCTGCGCGCGGTCGGCGAGCAGGGCGAACAGGACGCTGATCAGGCCGATCGAGATGGCGCCGGCCCAGAAGACGAGACGCGGCTGCCAGACGCGCCGCGACACCCACATCGCCTGCGAGCGCCGCAGCAATCGGTATTTTCGGGATATGCCGGCCATGACCGTCCTCTTGATGGTCACCCGCCCTAGCACACTCGCCGGGCCGATCAACCCGCGAGGGCTGCCCGGCGCTATGYCAGCAAGGTCGGGAAACGGCGCTCGAGGAACGCGGCTGGAAGGCTCGCCAGAGATGTCGCCGGAAGGCGGATAGCCCGCCGGCATACCGGCCGGCGGGAAGGTCGGCATGCAGGATCGGCGAGGTTACATCGCCATTTTTTCGCACTCGGCCTGGACCTTCTTGGTCGAGGTGTCGATCATATAGGCTTTGCCCTTGGCGTCGGTGATCATCATCATGCAATGCTTGATCGGCTTGGCCATCTTCATCATCTCGGCGCTCATCTTGGCGTCCGGCATCATGGTGCCCATGTGGCCGTCCGGCATGATCGCGGTGACCTGCCCGCCCTTCATCATGGTCATGGCGCCCATCRTGTCCTCGGCAAGGGCCTGCGAGGCGGAARGACCGGCGAGGCCGGCGATGAGTGCGAACTTGATCGAGTGCATCTGAACAACTCCCATTGTTTGAGGGGCATGGTCGCCCCTTTCAGGTTCGCGGATTCGGCTCGAATGGTTACGCCAACACGAATATGTGATCGGGCTTCATGGCGGCAGCCGGCAGCGTCGCGCCTCTGGCGCAGGCAGGGGTCAACATTTGTTGACCTCTGTGCCAGTCGAAATCGCTATCGCTTCGCATCGGTCGGGACATAAAGCAGTCCGGTGCGGTGGGGGGCCGGGCCGGCTGGGCCGCACGACATCGACGCCGGCTTGATTGCGGATGGCTCGCAGCGGGGTATCGCTTCCTGCGCGACGGAACTGGCGGACAATTGGAACAGCATCTCTTTGCGACCGAGCGCGACCCGCGTCTCAAGCTGATCATCCCGGCAATCGTCGCCATCGCCTTCCTGATGGAACAGCTCGATTCCACCATCCTCACAACCGCTATCCCCGCAATCGCGCAAAGCCTCGACACCACGCCGGTCCGGCTCAACCTGGCGATCACCACCTACATCCTGACCCTGGCCGTGTTCATCCCGGTCAGCGGCTGGTTCGCCGATCGGTTCGGCGCGCGAAAGATCTTCGCGCTAGCGCTCTTCACCTTCACCCTCGGCTCGGTCCTGTGCGGCGTGGCCGATAGCGTCGGCATGCTTTTGGCCATGCGCGCGCTGCAGGGGCTGGGCGGCGCCATGATGACGCCGGTCGGACGGCTGATCCTGCTGCGCTCCTTTCCGCGCAGCGGGCTGATCACCGCCATGACCTACATGACCTTGCCGGCGATCATCGGTCCCGTCATCGGTCCGCTGCTCGGCGGCCTCTTGACCACCTATGCCTCCTGGCGCTGGATCTTCTACGTCAACGTGCCGTTCGGCCTCATCGRCATTTTCGCCGCCTTGCGCTTCGTCGACGATTTCCACGAGGAAGACGCCCAGCCTTTCGACTTCGCCGGCTTCCTCATGGTCGGCGCCGGTGCCGCACTCCTGCAATTCGGCCTGGAGAATATCGGCAGGCCGATCATTTCCTCGCTGGCGACGGTGCTGGTGCTGGCCGCATCGGTCCTGCTGCTTTTCGCCTTCGGCCGCTATGCGCGCCGCGTCACCGCGCCGGCGGTCGATCTCACGCTGTTCCGCTTTCGCTCCTTCTGGGTCGGCACGCTCGCCGGGGGGCTGTGCCGCATCGGCCTCAACGGCGCGCCGTTCCTGTTGCCGCTGATGCTGCAGGTCGGCTTCGGCATGAGCCCGGTCACCTCCGGCTCGCTGACCTTCGTCGGCAGCTTCGGCGCGCTTCTGATGCGGCCGCTCTTGTCGTTCTTCCTGCGGCGCTTCGGCTTCAAGGCCGTGCTGAGCGGCAGCGCCGTGGTCGGCTCTGTTGCCGTGGCGGGCTTTGCCTTGCTCAGCGCCGATACCCCGCATTGGGCGATCTGCCTTTATGTCTTTTTCTTCGGCATCGTCCGTTCGGCGCAGTTCATGTCGTCCAACACGCTCTCCTATGCCGACCTGCCGGCGGAAAAGCTCAGCCGCGCCACCAGCCTCGGCGGCATCCTGYAGCAGCTCAGCGTCTCGCTCGGCGTCTCCATCGCCGCCATGGTGCTCGGCCTCGTCTCCGGTGAGGTCCATGCGCCGACGGCGGACCAGTTCCACTGGGCGTTCCTGCTGACGGCGGTCATCCCGCTGCTTGCCATTCCGGGTTTCTTCTTCCTGCACCCGGAAGACGGCGCGCAGGTCAGCGGCCATCGCCGCAAGACGGAAGCTTCGGGAGTAGGGCGCTGCCGTCTCTCCCTTCTCCCCTTGTGGGAGAAGGTGTCGCCGAAGGCGACGGATGAGGGGTGCTCCAGCGGAGTGAGACGTTGGCTTTCCCTGGAACACCCCTCATCCGTCTCGGCGCTAGCGCGCCGATCCACCTTCCCCCACAAGGGGGGAAGGAGGAGCGCGCATGACTCCGGCGCCGAGCTGTGCTATGCGCCGCGCTTCCTGTGCGGCCGATGCTGAAATCGGCCGCAAATCGCTTATATTGGCGCCACCATGACCGTTTCGCTTGATCTTACCGCCGAAGGCGCCCGTGACGCCTTGCGCCGCGCAGCACCGGCCGAGAAGCCGTCGCTGATCGGCCTGACCCGCGCCGAGCTCGGCGAAGCCCTGGTCGGCGCCGGCATCGTGCCGGAACGACAGGCCAAGATGCGCGCCCAGCAGCTCTGGCACTGGATGTATGTGCGCGGCGTCTCCGACTTTGCCCATATGTTCAACATTTCCAAGGACCTTCGCGCCGAGCTCGACAAGCATTTCACCGTGGCGCGGCCGGAGATCGTCGAGGAGCAGATCTCTTCCGACGGCACGCGCAAATGGCTGTTCCGCTTTCCGCCGCGCGGCGCCGGCCGGCCGGTCGAGATCGAGACCGTCTATATCCCCGAGGAGGGCCGCGGCACGCTCTGCATCTCCTCGCAGGTCGGCTGCACGCTGACCTGCTCCTTCTGCCACACCGGCACGCAAAAGCTGGTGCGCAACCTGACGACGGAAGAGATCCTGGCGCAGCTCTTGACCGCGCGCGACCGGTTGGGCGACTTCCCCGACCGCGACACGCCGGACGGCGCCATCGTGCCGGCCGAGGGCAGAAAAGTGTCCAACATCGTCATGATGGGCATGGGCGAGCCGCTCTACAATTTCGAGGCGGTGAAGAAGGCGCTGCTGATCGCTTCCGACGGCGACGGGCTTTCCCTGTCGAAGCGCCGCATCACGCTGTCGACCTCGGGCGTTGTGCCGGAGATCGCCCGCACCGGCGAGGAGATCGGCGTCATGCTGGCGATCTCGCTGCACGCCACCAATGACGATTTGCGCGACCTTCTGGTGCCGATCAACAAGAAGTTCCCGCTGAAGGAGTTGATCGCCGCCTGCAAGGCCTATCCGGCCTCTCCAACGCCAAGCGCATCACCTTCGAATATGTGATGCTGAAGGACGTCAACGATTCCCTCGACGACGCCAAGGCGCTGGTGAAGCTCCTGAAGGGCATTCCAGCCAAGATCAACCTGATCCCATTTAATCCCTGGCCCGGCACCAACTACCAGTGCTCGGACTGGGAGACGATCGAGAAGTTTGCCGACTACATAAACAACGCCGGCTATGCCTCGCCGATCCGCACGCCGCGCGGCCGCGACATCCTCGCCGCCTGCGGCCAGCTGAAGTCGGAATCCGAGCGCATGCGCAAAGTGGACCGCCTGGCGCTGGAGGCCATGATGATCGCGGGGCACGGCGAGGCGTGAGGCGCCTCATCGCCTATCTCGTCCGCTTTGCCGTCATCCTGGTCGGCTATGTCGTCGGCTCGCTGGCGGCGAGCGCCTTCCTCAATATCCTGGTCCTGGCGCATCTCGGCTACACGCCGGCCAATCCCGAGCCGACGGCGACCGCCTCGCTCTATTTCTCGGTGCCTTTCGTGGCGCTGTTCGTCGCCTATTTCGCCTTCATGCCGGCGGCGGTCGTCATTTTGATCGCCGAAGTGCTCGGCCGGCGCGACTGGCTGTTCTATGCGCTTGGCGGCGCCGTCATCGCCGTCGTCTTCCTGGGCTTCGCGCATAGCGTGGGCGACGCCAATTTCGATGTCACCGCGACCAACGCCAGATTGGCCGTGATCGGCTGCGGCATGGTCGGCGGCATCTTCTACTGGCTCTCCGCCGGCCGCTGGGCCGGAAGCTGGCGCCGCGCGGCGCTGCCCGATCTGGAAGCCTGACCCGCGCCTGCAAGCGCGAGGGTCTACTTCGCCTGCGCCGTCAGTATCTTGAGCGCGAAGGCCGAGAACACGCCGCCGAACAGATAGTCGACCACGCGCGTGAYGCGGGGGCTCGCCTTCATCGCCGCCGAGAACTTCTCCGCCGCCAGCACCATCGGCGCCGTCACCGGGATCGACAGCGCGATGAACATCATGCCGAGGAAGAACAGTTTCCCGGACGCGTTCGGATCGTGCGCGGAGACGAATTGCGGCAGGAAGGTCATGAAGAACAGGATGATCTTCGGATTGAGCAGGTTGACGCCGAGTCCGGCCGCCCAACTGCGGAACAAGGRGACTTGCGGTCCCGTCCTCTTCTCCGGCGAGAAGGCCGAGCCCTTGGCGATCGCCTGCCAGGCCAGGAACACCAGATAGCCGGCGCCGAAGATCTTCAAGGCGAAGAAGGCCATCGGCGAGGCGACGATCAGCGCCGAGATGCYGACCACCACCAGCGTGGTGTGGATCAGCGTGCCGCAGAGCGCGCCGGCCATCGAGGCGAAGCCGGTGGCGCGGCCCTGGCTCAGCGTTCGYGACACGAACAGCGTCATGTCCGGCCCGGGCGTGATTGCCAGGATGACGGTGGCGATGGCGAACTGGATCAGCGTCGAAGTGTCGGGAATGAAGGACATACGGGCGGTCCTGGCAAAAGATTTCGCAGCGTATAACGCGGCCCTCCGGCCGCTGCCAGCATCTGCCGGGACAAACATCTGGCCCAGGCTGGGCTATAGCACGCGGCCGTTCGTCTCTTGCGCCGCCCGGAAGGGCCGTGATACTCGCCCGCGAAGCTCTTTTCCCGCGGAACCGCCAAAAATGTCCAAGACCAAGAATGTCAAGAAAGTCGTGCTCGCCTATTCCGGCGGCCTCGACACCTCCATCATCCTGAAATGGCTGCAGACCGAGCTCGGCGCCGAGGTCGTCACCTTCACCGCCGATCTCGGCCAGGGCGGCGAGCTGGAACCGGCGCGCCGCAAGGCCGAGATGATGGGCATCAAGGACATCCGCATCGTGGACGTGCGCGAGGAATTCGTCGCCGACTTCGTCTTCCCGATGTTCCGCGCCAACGCCGTCTATGAAGGCACCTATCTGCTCGGCACCTCGATCGCCCGGCCGCTGATCTCCAAGCATCTGGTCGAGATCGCCAGGGAGACCGGCGCCGACGCGATTGCGCATGGAGCGACCGGCAAGGGCAACGACCAGGTCCGCTTCGAATTGTCGGCTTACGCGCTGAACCCCGACATCAAGGTCATCGCGCCATGGCGCGACTGGTCGTTCAAGTCGCGCACCGATCTTCTCAACTTCGCCGAGCAGCACCAGATCCCGGTGCCGAAGGACAAGCGCGGCGACGCGCCCTTCTCGGTCGACGCCAACCTTCTGCACTCGTCCTCTGAGGGCAAGGTGCTGGAGGATCCGTGGACCGAGCCGCCGGAATTCGTGCATCAGCGCACCGTCTCGCCGATGGACGCGCCCGATGTCGTCACCGAGATCGAGATCGAATTCCTCAAGGGCGATCCGGTCGCGCTCAACGGCAAGAAACTGTCGCCGGCCGCCATGCTGGCGGCGCTGAACGACCTCGGCCGCGACAACGGCATCGGCCGCCTCGACCTCGTCGAGAACCGTTTTGTCGRCATGAAGTCGCGCGGCGTCTACGAGACCCCTGGCGGCACGATCCTGATCGCCGCCCACCGCGCGATCGAATCGATCACGCTCGACCGGGGCGCGGCGCACCTCAAGGACGAGTTCATGCCGCGTTATGCCGAGCTCATCTACAACGGCTTCTGGTTCTCGCCCGAGCGCGTGATGCTGCAGGCGATGATCGACAAGAGCCAGGAAGATGTCGAAGGCACGGTGYGGCTGAAGCTCTACAAGGGCAATGTCATCGTCACCGGCCGCAAGTCGAAGAAGACGCTCTATTCCGATGCGCTGGTCACCTTTGAGGACGACCGCGGCGCCTACGACCAGAAGGACGCCGAGGGCTTTATCCGGCTGAATGGATTGAGGCTGCGGACGCTGGCCGCGAGGAACCRCAAGGGCTGAAGCTGCTGATCTTCCCCGGGAAGGTCCCTCGGGGGAGATGCCCGCCAGCGGCGCATGCGGGGTTGGTTCCGACACTAGGTGGAAAGGCGCTGTGGCTGAAGGTGGCTGTGGGTCGCTTCAGGCACCGACGTTGGCGATTGGCCGAAACCCCGGTGACGTCGTCATACTCGGGCTTGACCCGAGTATCCATGCCGTGACCTCTGGYAGCGTGCAACGGTGCAGAATTCTGTAACCGCAGCAACGCCTTGGCGTAACGGCATGGATTCCAGGGTCTGCGCGCGTCGCTCCGCTCCTTGCTCCGCCCTGGAATGACGACGGAACGGCTGTCGGGGCAGGTCGCCCAGGCCGTGAGGACAAAAAGCCCGGCGCAAGCCGGGCTGTTCTGCTCAATACAGATATTTGCTCAATCCGCGTCGATCGCCTCGGCGATGCGGGCGATGGCCTGCTGGTAGACGCTGGCCGAATTCCAGCCGGCGATCGCGCCCATATTGGCCTCGTAGCTCGCGCCGGCATGCCAGCCATGAGCCTTGAGGAAGTTGGCGGTCGAGGCGAGCGCCGTGTTGCGGTCGCGCAAATTGCCGCTGCCGACGCCGTATTTCAGCACGTTTCCGGGCAGGAACTGGGTGTGGCCGATCTCGCCATGCATGGCGCCGACCGAGGAGGCGCTGAGCGCGCCGCGATCGACGAGCTTAAGCGCCGCGATGGCATGCGGGGTGAAGTAGTCGGGGCGGCGGCAGTCATAGGCGAGCGTCAGGATGGCCGACACGGTGTTCTGGTTGCCCATCGAGGCGCCGAAGCCGGTCTCCATGCCCCAGATGGCGAGCAGCACGCCCGGCGGCACGCCATAGGTCCGCTCGATGTTGGCGAACATCGCCGCGTTCGCCTTCTTCAGCGCGCGCCCCCGCGAGATGATGGCGGACGCGCCGCGACGCTTCATGAAGGCCTCCACCGAGCCGCTGAAGGCCTTGTGGATGGCGCGGTCGGCGGCGATCGTCCTTGTCGCATAGGTCGCCCCGGCCAGCGCCGAAAGGCCCCTTTGGCCGACGCCGTTGGCTTTCGCCTCGGCGGCGAAGTCCTGCTTCCAGGCGTCGAAGCCGGCGCCGTTCTTGCCGCAGCTGGCCGCGGCTTCAGCCCCCGTCGCCAGCCCAAGCATCGCCACTACCGCCGCGGCGGCCGCGAAAATCCTTCCTTTGGCAAAAAATGCCATGTCCTTCTCCTGGTTGCCTTGAATCACGTCCCGGTTGCGAATTTGCCAGCGAAACGCCTGGTTGTCACCGCCCCCGCGGGGACGTGGCACCCGACATCGGCGAAAGAAGGGCAATTGCCTACGATCGGCCGTCAGGTGTGGCGGGCTTGCCTCATGAAACGCATCGATGTCGTGACCGTCGGCGCCGGAGCTTGGCGCGGAGCAAGCGCTGCGAGCGGCCGGACTTTGCCCGGCCTTCTCGGCGCCCGGACCGGCGGGTCATCCATCCGACTCGCGGCGACATAGTCCGGGAGACCCGGAAATACTACGCCCGCTCACGCCCTTTTGACGGGCATGCCGAAAAACCGTGGAACAATTCGTGAGCGGCCGAAAGGCATGTTAGCCGGAACGCATAAGCTTTGGTTTCGTTTTCGAGCCCGAGGGAGCGTTTTGAAAACGGAGTGAAACCATGAACCGCGTCTTGTTTCCGGCGCTTGCCGGCGCGCTGCTCGCCATGTCGGGCACGGCCCTGGCCGACACCGCCGTCTCGGCGGTGGCCGACCTCAATGTGCGCGCGGGCCCCGGCCCGCAATATCCCGTTATCGGCGTGCTGGCCGCCGGCCAGTCCGCCACGCTCACGGGCTGCATCCAGAACAGCAAATGGTGCACGATCGCAGAGGCAGGCGGCAATGGCTGGGTCTATTCCGACTACGTGACGGGCGATTTCGGCGGCAGCCGCGTCGTCGTGACCCGTCGCCCCGCCAATGCTGAAATCGCCGTGGTGGCGCCACCGACCGACAACATCTACACCACCGATACCTACACCGGCGCCATCGTCTCCAACGACGACGCCATCGAGTCGATCGGCAGGCCGCCGGCCGAGGTCGGCACCTATGTCACCACGCACCGGGTCGACCCGGTCTATCTCGACGGCGAGGTGGTGACCGGCGCCACGCTGCCCGACACGGTCGAGCTGCGCGAGATCCCCGATTACCGGTATCGCTATGTCTATGTGAACAACCAGCCCGCGCTCGTCGACCCCGGCACGCGGCGCATCGTCTATGTGATGCGCTGATCGGTTTGATCGCCACGAGAAGAGCGGCCGCCGGCGATGGCGGCCGTTTTTTGTGCCGGCGGCTCAGGCCGCCTGCATCTGTTCGATGCCGCGCCGCATACGTTTGGAATTGGCCGAAGCTTCCGAACTTCGTCATCCACGGGCGGAGCGGAAGCGAAGCGGACGCGTAGACCCGAGGATCCATGCCGTGACGTCGCGCGAAGGGTAGAGGCGGTGCAGAACCAAGGGCTTTTCTGCATCGCTAGCATCGCTCAGATGTAACGGCATGGATCCTATGGTCTGCGCTGCGTCGCTTCGCTCCTTGCTTCGCCATAGGATGACGAACTTCGGACGTCGCGCCGCATTCTGYGCTCGAAGCGCCGCAATTCAGCGGGTAGTCCGGTTGAAGTAATCGCGCGGTAACCGGCGATCTTCTAGATTGCACGCCCACAGCCTTCGGCAGGGGAGCCGCGTGACGATCGAGAATGCCGCCTTCGAGGGCTATCGCCGCTCGCCGAACGAAAGGACCAATTTGCCGCGCCTGTTCTTCGGCACGGCGATCGTCATCGCCTTTTGGATGGCGATGACGGCTCTGGTGCTGTTTGCCGGCACTTATGTCTACATCGTCTGGCGCCTGCCCGGCCCCTCGACCGGGCGCTACATGCAGGACTTCCTGGCWTCGCCCACCGGAATCCTGAGCGCGCTGACCTCCTTCGCCGGCATCTGGATCGGCCTGTGGGTGGCGATGCGCTTCGTTCACGGCGAGCCGCTGTCCGCGCTCTTCGGCGCCAGCCGACGTATCGCGGGCGGCGATTTCCTCAAGGGCCTGGTCGCGGTTCTGAWCACCTCGCTCTTCTCCGAGGTCTTGCTGTACTGGCTGCAGCCGGAGATCGCGCGCGGACCGTTCGCGTTGTCGTCCTGGCTGCTGTTCCTCATCCCGATCGTGCTGCTCGCTTTCCTGCAGACCTCGTCGGAAGAAATACTGTTTCGCGGCTATCTGCTGCGCGGCCTCGCCTATCGTTTCCGGAGCCCGCTGATCTGGGCGCTGCTGCCCGGGCTGCTGTTCACGTCGCTGCACTGGAACTCGGACTCTACGCTTGCCATCAACGCCTGCGTCCTGGTCTCGATCGGCGCCTTTGCCCTGCTGCTCACGCTTTTGGTCTATGTCACCGGCAATCTCGGCGCCGGTCTCGGCGCTCATCTCGGCAACAATCTGACCGGTTTCCTGCTGATCTCGCACCAGGAAGGCTATAATGGCTTTGCCCTGCTCAACGCCAAGYCGCTCGAGGGTCCCGGCTGGACCAATCTCGACGCCGTGCTGATCGCCGCGATCGGCATCGTCAGCACGCTTTTGACGATGCTTCTGCTTTTGTATCCGCGCTCGCCGCTCAGGGTCGGAACAAGCAGCCAAAGCGCGCTTTAAGCCGCCTCAAATCGCAGCGTTTTGGCCGGATTTGAGCATCGTTTTTTGATGCATGTCGTTGCCGCAAAACCGCTGCGCACTTTTGCGCGACATGCATTAGCCTTGACTCCGCGGCCGATTTCCTGTCTAGAGCCGCTGAATTCCGCGACGAGTTTTCTTTCGCGAAAGCCGACCAGGACGCCGAAGCCTCAGCGAGGCAAGAGCTGTAAAGAGATCCTGGAGGCCAACACCCGGCAGCGCGATGYGCCCCCGGGTGCTTTTTGGCTTTGCGCTTTTGCTTGGCGACCCGGCGCGAACGCACTACCTCTCGGGCATCCGCAGGTGCCAGGGAAAAGGAAAGAGAATGTTTGAATCACTCCAGGAACGCCCAAGAGGCGTGGAGGGCCGCAGGCCCGACAGGGATCAGCATGAATCCAAGGCGCTCTCGCACCGTGGTCTGATCAATGTTTGAGACCCTACAAGAGCGCCTTGGTTCGATCCTGAACGGCCTGACCGGCCGCGGCGCGCTGTCCGAGGCGGATGTCTCGGCGGCGCTGCGCGAGGTGCGCCGTGCGCTGCTCGAGGCCGACGTCGCGCTGGAGGTGGTTCGCTCCTTTACCGACAAGGTGYGCGAGAAGGCGGTCGGCGCGGCGGTGCTGAAGTCGATCAAGCCCGGACAGATGGTCGTCAAGATCGTCCATGACGAACTGGTCGACATGCTGGGCGCCGAGGGTGTGGCCATCGACCTCAACGCGCCGGCGCCCGTCGTCGTCATGATGGTCGGCCTGCAGGGCTCCGGCAAGACGACCACCTCGGCCAAGATCGCCAAGCGGCTGACCGAGCGCCAGAACAAGAAAGTCCTGATGGCCTCGCTCGACACGCGGCGGCCCGCAGCACAGGAGCAGCTGCGCCAACTCGGCGAGCAGACCAAGGTCGCGACGCTGCCGATCATCGCCGGCCAGAGCCCGGTCGATATCGCCAAGCGCGCCGTGCAGGCGGCCAGGCTCGGCGGCCATGACGTCGTCATCCTCGACACCGCCGGCCGCACCCATATCGACGAGCCGCTGATGGTCGAGATGGCCGACATCAAGAAGGTGTCGAGCCCGCACGAAATCCTGCTGGTCGCCGATTCGCTGACCGGCCAGGACGCCGTGAATCTGGCGAAGAGCTTCGACGAGCGCGTCGGCATCACCGGCCTTGTGYTGACCCGCATGGACGGCGATGGCCGCGGCGGCGCAGCGCTTTCCATGCGCGCCGTCACCGGCAAGCCGATCAAGCTCATCGGCACCGGCGAGAAGATGGACGGGCTGGAGGAATTCCACCCCAAGCGCATCGCCGACCGCATCCTCGGCATGGGCGACATCGTCTCGCTTGTCGAGAAGGCCGCCGAGACCATCGACGCCGAGCAGGCGGCGGYGATGGCCAAGAAGATGCAGTCGGGCAAGTTCGACCTGAACGACCTCGCCCAGCAGCTTCAGCAGATGTCGAAAATGGGCGGCATGGGCGGCATCATGGGAATGATGCCCGGCATGGGCAAGATGAAGGACCAGCTGGCCGCCGCCGGCTTCGACGACAAGATGTTCGGCCGCCAACTCGCCATCATCTCCTCGATGACCAAGGCCGAGCGCGCCAATCCCGATATCCTGAAGCACTCGCGCAAGAAGCGCATCGCCGCCGGCTCCGGCACGGATGCTGCCGAGATCAACAAGCTCTTGAAGATGCATCGCGGCATGGCCGACATGATGAAGGCGATGGGCGGCAAGGGCAAAGGCGGCGGCCTCATGCGCGGCATGATGGGCGGCCTTGCCTCGAAGATGGGCCTTGGCGGCATGATGCCGGGAGGTATGGGGGGCATGCCCGACCTCTCCAAGATGGATCCCAAGCAGCTCGAGGCCCTGCAGAAGCAGGCGCAGGCCGCCGGCCTCGGCAAGGGCCTGCCGGGCGGCTTGCCCGGCGGACTTCCCGGCGGCGGGCTGCCGGGCCTGCCCGGCGGCATGAAGCTTCYGGGCCTGGGCGGCGGTGGGCTGCCCGGTTTGGGCAAGAAGAAGTGAGGGGGCGATGAACGAGGAGAAAGACATGGCCGACGCACGCGCCATCCTGGCGGGCTACCGCGCTTCGATCGACAACATCGATGCAGCCCTCATCCATATGCTGGCCGAGCGCTTCCGCTGCACCAAGGCGGTCGGCGTGCTCAAGGCCGAGCATGGCCTGCCGCCCGCCGACCCGGCGCGCGAGCAGCAGCAGATCGCCCGACTTCGCCAGTTGGCGAACGACGCGCATCTCGACCCCGACTTCGCGGAGAAGTTCCTGAACTTCGTCGTCCGCGAGGTCATCCGCCATCACGAACAGATCGCCGCTGCCAACGGCGCTGCAAAAGCCGGCTGACCTGTGCATGTCGCCCAAAAGTGCTTCGCGGTTTTGGGATAACGACATGCGCAACAAGGACTCAGCCGGGATTAATGAACGAAATCAGAGCTTTAGGAGAAAAGAATGGCACTGAAGATCAGACTGGCCCGTGCGGGCTCGAAGAAGCGTCCTTACTACCATGTCGTCGTCGCCGACGCCCGTTCGCCGCGCGACGGCCGTTTCATCGAGTCGCTGGGTTCCTGGAACCCGCTGCTGCCGAAGGACGGCGAGCGCGTCAAGGTCGACGCCGACCGCGTCAAGCACTGGCTGTCGCACGGCGCCCAGCCGACCGACCGCGTGCTGCGCTTCCTCGACGAGGCCGGCCTTGYCAAGCGCGAAGCCCGCTCGAACCCGAACAAGGCCCTGCCCGGCAAGAAGGCGCAGGAACGCGCTGCCCTGTTGAAGAAGGCGCAGGAAGACGCCGCCGCGGCAGTTGCCGCCGCGACCGCGGCGCCGGCCGAGGCGGAAGCCGCCACCGCCGAGTAATCGCGGCCCTTTCGCTTACGAGAACGGCGGGCTCATGCCCGCCGTTTTTCTTTGGATCAGCCTAACGTCTCAGTAGCCGGACGGGCATCTTGCGACGTAGACGCGCCCGTAACGGTCGCGGTAGCGGCACTGGCCGGCCTCGCTGGCATGGCCGATCAATGCGCCGGCGACCGCGCCAACGGCGCCGCCGACCACCGCGCCCTGCACCGGATCGCCCGCCACCGCCGCGCCGACCGCCGCACCGCCCAGTCCGCCGATCGCAGCGCCCTTTTCCGTTTGCGAGCAGGCGCCAAGCGCCATCGTCAGCACCAGGATGGTAATTGCTTTCTTCATTGCTGTTCCTCTCTCAAGCGCCGTCCTCGCCGCCATGGTCTAAACTCGCAGACGGCTAATTTGATCCCTGGAACAACGAAGATTGGCCGGCGCGGGGCCGGCCAAGAATCTCGCAACCGCTGTCAGACGATTGAAATAAATAGGCTTTCACCGCTCGGTGGCGCGTCTGAGATTGTCGAGCCCGGCCTCGAAATCCCTGCCGATCAGCGCATCGAAATTCATGAACAGGCCCATCAGCTTGGCGATGAAGGGCCTCGCGCCGCGCATCGCCCAGGTGACGGTCGTGCCCTCGCCGGAGGGCGAAAGCGTGAAGTCCACGGTGTTGTTGGCCCGGAACGGCTTCTCGAAATCGAGCTTGAGCGCGACCTGCGACGACGGCACCGAATTTGTGATCTCCATACGGCCCTTGCCGGCCTTGGAATTGCCTTCCCACGCATAGGCCGCGCCCTTGCCGCTGTCGGCGCCGGACAGCATGCGCTGCATCCCGGGGTCCAGCTTTTCGAAGGGCGACCATTCGGGCCAGCGCCGGAAATCGTTGATCAGCGGGAAGATCGTCTCCGCCGGCGCCTTGATGCTGGCCGAGCGAGTGACGACGAAATCGTTCGGCCGGGTCGCGGCATAGACGAGCACGGCGGCGATGACGACGACCAGGACGAGGAGGATGGTGGCAAACATCTCTTTTCTCCCTATCGCGAGAACGGGATCAGCGCGCGCACCCTGGCGTCGCGCAGGAAAAGACCGCCCCACAGGATAACGCCGAGATAGACGCCGAACAGCGTGTGCGAGAACAGCGGGTTGCCGATCCGCACATGGGTCGAAATCGCGCCGCCCATATAGGCGGTGAGCAGGATGGCGCCGAGCACGGAGGTGCGCGGCAGGGCATAGAGCGCGGTCGAGATCAGCCCGACAACGCCGAGCAGCCGCGCGACATTGGCGTCGGCCGGCCAACCGAGTTCGGTCATCGTCAGGGTGACGATTTCGAGCGGCGGCAGCTTGATGACGCCGTCGAAGACCATGAACAGGACGACCACGGCGCTGAGCGCGCGCCCGGTCCACAAAGCGCCTTTTGAAGCAGGCGCGGCTTCGGAAATGCTCATGGATGTTCCCTCCAGTTGATTCCAGGGCTGGCTTTCTGCCAGCTTCGGACCAAGGACGGAGAACCCCGCGGCGATCCTACAGGGTGGGTCGCGCTTTTCCAAATTCAGTGCGAATGAATCGAGCGCAAGGAAACAGGATGACCGGCGAGACCGATCTGCAGAGGCTGTTGGCGTCAATGACGCCCCGACTGCTTGCCAGGACCTACCTGTTCGCCAGGCTGGCGCCTGGCGTGCCGATCCCGGCGGGGCTCGAACCCGTCATGCAGTTTCGCGAGCGCGAGGGCCTGACGCTGATCGTGACGGAGGAAGAAGCGAAAGCCGCCGGTCTCGCCGGCACGTTCCGCTGCCGGATGATCACGCTCGACATCCATTCCTCRCTCGAAGCCGTCGGCTTCCTCGCCRCCATCACGACGCGGCTGGCAAGGACCGGCATGGGCGTCAATCCGGTCTCGGCCTTCTATCACGACCATCTGTTCGTGCCGGCCGAGCGGGYGGAGGAAGCGCTGGCGATGCTGCGGCAATTGGCAATGGACAGCGGTAGCTGAGTTGACGAATGCCCGTAAATTGCGTAATTTGTGATATATGTGTAAATTACGCAATTTTGGATGACTGCAATGCGCGAAGTTCCAGCCACAGAGTTCGCACGTAACTTCGGCCGCTACCGTGAAATCGTGCAGCGGGAGCCTGTTGCCGTGATGAGCCACGGCCGTCCCACCGGCTATTTCGTCTCGGCCGTCGAGTATGAGGACCTCCAGCGCTACAAGAATCTGGCTCGGCAGTCGTTTGCAACTAAGGACCTGACACTGGACGAAATCGAGATGATCACCAACGGTCGCATGTCATCGGAACACGATCATCTCAACGCCTTGCTTGATGAAAAATAAGGTATGCCGCTTCCCAAGCCACAGCTCGRCCAAGTCATTTCTTACGCYTATTTGTGGCACCATGAGCACATAGCTGGACAAGAGGAGGGACGGAAAGATCGCCCTTGTGTCGTAGTGCTTGCCATCGATCGAGGAGCCGAAGGCTTAGCCATAACTGTGTGCCTGTCACGCATGTACCGCCAAATGACACGTCGCTTGCAATCGAGTTGCCGGCGGCGGTCAAACGCCATCTTGGCCTAGACGGCGAGCGTTCATGGGTGATGCTGCATGAGGGCAACCGCTTCGTGTGGCCAGGATATGATCTTCGTCCAGTACCGGGCACACTCGACCGTTATGAATACGGCCTCCTCCCACCACGCCTATATCAGTCAATGATGGTGCGCTTCAGGGCCATTTGGGCAGCAGGGCAAGGCCACCCCGTGTCTCGCGATTGAGCTCCTTCGGCTTGGCTCAGCGCCTGAGCACATAGAGAATATCCGGCAGGCTTTCCTCATTGGCCGATCCGTCGCCGAAGGCTTCGGCACGAAAACCGTGGCGTTCGTAGAAGCGCTGTGCGCCAGTATTCGCCTGGAAGCAACGGAGCTTGATCGATCGCATGCCGGCCGTGGCTTGGGCAAGCAGCCGGCTGCCGATGCCTTGCCCTGTCCAGGCAGGATCGAGATAGAGCTGCTCGACCCAATCGCCGTTGACGGCAATGAAGCCGATGATGGATTCGCCGGCGACGACAACCGTCACTTGCTGATTGGGCAGCAGGATGTCACGGATGAAGAAGAGATCTTCCTCCGGCGTATGCAGGACTGGCATCCAGTCGAAGGCGCTGAGTGAGGCGCGCAGGAGCTTGGCGATGGCGGCGGCGTCCGGGCCAGTGGCTGGCGCAGGACGACATCAGCAGGCTGAACGCCGATCATGAAATACACTCAACCTGGAAACGGCAGTGCTCAAGGGATTGCCAGCGTCTCACTCCGCTGGAGCACCCCTCATCCGTCTCGGCGCTGCGCGCCGATCCACCTTCTCCCACAAGGAGGGCTTTGCACGGGGGAGTGATTTCTGTTTGTTGGGCTAATGAGGCGTTTTTTGAAGGCCGATGGAGCGGTGTTCG